>SIRY01000031.1 GCA_004366215.1 Actinomycetota bacterium
GCGACGACGCCGGCGAGCGGGACGAGTCGCCCTGCGCGGTCTGTCAGCACGACGCGCTCGCCACCTGGGTCGACGATCGCTCCGAGGTCGGCGTGCGCACCGCGAACGAGCTGAGCCATCTCGGTGAGCTGCGCGTCGTGGCTGAGGTGGATGAGGCGTGCGGTGGATGGGTAGGCGTGGGTAGCGAGGACGTCGGCGTGGAGCGACGCGATGAGCTGGGGGAGGCTCGAGGCGACGACGCCGTAGGAGTAGTCGATGACGAGCTTGAAGGCGCGCGCTCGAATGCGCTCGATGTCGAGGAGCGCAGTGACCGCCGCCTTCCACCGATCCGTCGCGTGCGAGGTCATGATGAGCTCGCCGATCTCGCCCGCCGAGACGCGGCGAAACTCCTCACGCTCGAGCGCTCGCTCGACCTTACGCCGCTCGACCGCGTTGAGGTCAGCGCCGCTCGGGCCGAGCAGCTCGATGGTGAGCGCTTGCGGGTCTGCGGCGTCGAGCGCGACGCGCACGCCGGCGAGCGCATCGGATGCGGCGACGGTGTGACGCAGCACCGGCGTCGTCGTCGCCTCGAGGTCCCACACGTCGAGCCCGACCGCGTTGAACCCCACCATCATTGCCCGCTTGATGATGCGAGCCGCACGTGAGGTGTCACGGGCGGCGACGACTGCGCCGTGGGGCGGCAGCTGCGACGCGAACGCCATCGCGATGCGTGTTGCGAGCTCGGGGTTGATGTCGACGTTAGCGAGGCCAGAGATGCCAAGTGGACCGAAGACCGTCCGACTCGCCCCGCTCTCCCAGACGATGGAGCTCGAGACCGTCGCGAGGGGGTCGACCGTCTTGCCGGGGTAGACCTTGACGTCGGCGCGAATCACCGCGTCCCGGCCGACGAGGGCGCCGTCGCCGAGGACGGCACCGTCGTGGACGTTGACGCGTCGGCGAAGGTCGACGCCCCGCCCGACGATGCAGCGGCCGAGGTGGGCACCCTCGGCGATCCAGGCGTGGTCGAAGATGATCGCGCCATCGAGCTGGGCGCCGTCACCGATGCGAACCCCGTGGCCGACGACGCTGTAGGGTCCGATGCGAACGTGCTGGCCGATGCGCACGTCGTCGCCGATCAAGACCGGGGCCTCGAGCGTCGCTGTGGCATGGATGGTCGTCCGCTTGCCGATCCACACGCCGGGCGAGAGCTCAAAGCCCGCCGGCTCGAGGTTGGCTCGACCATCGAGGACGTCGTGGTGGGCCTGGTGGAAGCCGGCGAAGGTGCCGACGTCGGCCCAGTAGCCGGTGGCGACGAAGCCAAAGAGCGAACCGGCGTCGCGCTCGAGGACGGCGGGGAAGACCTCTTGGGAGAAGTCGACGGCACGAGCGCGCGGGATGGCGTCGAGGACCGAGGGCTCAAGGACGTAGATGCCGGTGTTGACGGTGTCCGTAAAGACCTCGCCCCACGAAGGCTTCTCGAGGAGTCGCGTGACCGCTCCGGTAGGCGACGTCGCGACGACCCCAAACTCCGTCGGGTCCGCCACGGTGGTGAGCACCATCGTGGCGAGGGCGCCGCGCTCGGTGTGGAAGCGCCACGCAGCGCTCAGGTCAACCGTGGTGACGACGTCGCCAGAGAGGACGAGAAACGTGCCCTCGAGGAGGTGGCGCGCGTTCGCTACAGCACCGGCGGTACCCAGGGGTGACTCCTCTTGGAGGTAGCGGATCCGCACGCCCCACTCCGAGCCATCCCCGAGGTAGGTTCGCAGCGACGACCCGAGGTACGCCACCGTGACGATGATGTCTCGGACGCCGTGGGCGACGAGGAGGTCGACGACGCGGGCGATCATCGGACGGTTCGCGACCGGCAGGAGCGGCTTTGGAACGGTTGAGGTCAGCGGGCGGAGCCGTGTGCCCTCGCCCCCAGCGATGATGACAGCCTGCACAGGTCTCCTCTCCGTCACGTCCTCGGTGAGGGGGTGGGACCGCGCCGAGCACCAGACGTCGCCAGCCTCGCGACGTCACGACGCAGCTCGCGGACGTAGTGGCCGAGCGCGAGGATGAGCAGCACCTCGGCGACGATCGCGGTGACCGTCGCGAGCGCCGAGAGGGGCGTGAGCGCCAACCCGCGTCCAAGGAGCGCTATCGGGAACGCTGCGAGCAAGCCGAACGTCCCCGCCTTGCCGACGAAGACGACGTCTTGACGGCGCCGTGCCCGCAGGAGATCGACGACGGTCACCGCGCTCACGAGCAGCTCGCGAGCGACGATGACGACGAGGAGCCACGTGGGCAGCAGGTGGAGCTCGACCGCGACGCCCCACGCGACGACGAGGGCGAGCCGGTCACACGTCGGATCGAGGACCTTGCCAAAGGTGGTGACCGCCCGGAGGTGGCGAGCCGCGTAGCCGTCGAGGAAGTCGGTGCCGCCGACGACGGCGGCGACGGCGGCGGCCGCGAGGAGCCGGTGGTCGTCGACGGCGAGACGCCAGAACGGCCAGAGGAGCAGAGCTCGAGCGAGGGTGAGTGCTGAGGGTACAGACCGACGCAGCACGGCCACAGACACGGCTCTATGCTACCGAGCGCGCTCACGCCTCCGTTGGCCTCCGCTCGCCACGGCACCGACGGTGGTCGTAGAATAGGGGTGTGCCTCAGGGGTCGACGCTCGCGCTCGTCGTGTTTCCCTCGCTCATCCTCGGGCTCGGGGTGGTGGCGTTCCTCGTCGGGTGGCGTCGGCACCGACGGTTCATGGAGGCGATCCGACGGCGCCGGGCCCAGGAGGCGATGGCTCGCCGGGCCCTGCTCGAGCTCGCGCACCTGCCGGAGGTCATCCTGCGGAGTGTGCTCGCCATGGGCGGATCGCTTCTCCTTGCGTACGAGCCGGTAGGCGGGCGCGGAGAGAGCTCGACCATCGTGACCCAAGATCCTGGTCCCCTCGTACGTGAGCTCCTCGAGCGCTGGTGCGCTGCGTGCGCCGTCGTCGCCCTCGAGATTGATCCGCTTGGTGAGCGCATTCGGCTGACACGGACGAACGACGACGCACGCGTCGAGCTCTCGATGCGCTCGACGCACCCCGAGTTCTAGTGCTGCTGCGCGCACGGGTCGCGGGGTAGCATGACCGTCGTGGCCGAACGTAGCCCGCTCGATGCGCTGCACCGCGAGCTTGGAGCTCGCTTCACGATCTTTAGCGGCTGGGAGATGCCGCTCGCATACCCTGAGGGCACCATCGCAGAGCACCTCGCGGTGCGCCGCGACGTCGGGGTGTTCGACGTCTCGCACCTTGGCACGGTGGTCGTCGAGGGCCCGCGAGCGTTCGACCAGCTCCAGCGGACCCTGACGAACGACCTCGCCAAGATCAGCCCTGGTCGAGCCCAGTACACCCACCTCCTCGACGTCGACGGCTCGGTCCTCGACGACATCATCGTCTGGTGGGTCGGCGAGGAGCGCTTCCACGTCATGCCGAACGCAGCCAACACCGAGAACGTCCTGCGCGCGCTCGGCGGGCGAGACGTGACGCGCACTCGCGCGATCCTCGCCCTCCAGGGGCCGGGCGCGGCAGCGCTGCTCGCGCCGCTGCTCGAGGGCGCCGCCGTCCCGGGACGCAACCGCATCGTGCGTGGCACCGTCGCTGGCGTGCCGGTTACGGTGGCAGGAACGGGCTACACCGGCGGGCCGGGGGTCGAGCTCGAAGTCCCAGCGGAGGCGGCGCCGGGCGTGCTGCGGACGCTCCTCGAGGCTGGGGCCACACCGTGCGGGCTCGGCGCTCGTGACTCGCTGCGTCTCGAAGCCGGACTGCCCCTCCACGGTCACGAGCTTGGGCCGGGGTTGACGCCGCTCAACGCCGGCCTCGCATGGGTGGTGGCGTTCGAGAAGGGGCCGTTCCCAGGTCGAGACGCGCTGCTCGAGCAGCGTGTGCGCGGTGTGCGCCCTGTGCTCATCGGCGTGCGCGGGGCGAGTCGCCAGCCGCCGCGAGCGCACGACGAGCTGCGAAGCGCAGAGGGTGTGCTCGTCGGAGCAGTCACCTCGGGAGGCTTCTCGCCGCTCGCCGGCGTGGGCATCGGCCTCGCCTACGTCGAGCCAGAGGCGGCATCGGGTCCGTTTCACGTCGAGCGCGCTCGCGGACGGCTCGAGCTCGAGCGGTCGGCGCTGCCCTTCGTCGAGCTGCCACGCGCGCAGGGAAGGAGCTGAGCGTGGGAAGTTTTGTACCGCACACCGACGACGAGCTCGCTGCGATGCTCGCTGACGTCGGACTCGAGGGGCTCGATGAGCTCTACGAGCCCATCCCGGCTCGGCTACGGCTCGGCCGTGAGCTCTCGCTCCCGCACGCGCGTGCAGAGGCCGAGGTGCTCGAGGAGATCGAGCGCCTTGGCAGCGCGAATCGGGCAGCGCGGCGGGACCTCGTGGTGTTCGCGGGCGGTGGTGCCTTCGACCACGACGTGCCGGCGGCGGTGCGCGCACTCGCTCTCCAGAGCGCCTTCGTCACGGCGTACACCCCCTACCAGCCTGAGGTGTCCCAAGGCGTGCTCCAGGCGCTCTTTGAGTTTCAGACGCTCGTCGCGCGGCTCCTTGGGATGGACCTCGCGAACGCCTCGCTCTACGACGGCGCGGCTGCGACGGTGGAGGCGGTGAACCTCGCCGTCGCAGCGACCAAGCGCCACCGGGTCGTGGTCTCGCGCGGGGTCGCACCGCGCTACCGCAGCGCCGTGGCCACCCTCGGGCGTCCTCGAGGACTCGAGGTCGTCGAGGTCGGCGTTGACGAGACCCTCGCGACCCGGTTCGCTGACGTCACAGGGTCGGCGAGCGCCCTCGTCGTCGCCTACCCGAACGCCTTCGGTCGCCTCGAGGACCTGCGGGCTGCGCGAGACGCCGCGACCGCGCTCGGCGCCCTGCTCGTCGTCGTCGCTGATCCGCTTGCCTGTGCGCTGGTCGAACCACCTGGCGCCTTCGGCGCCGACGTCGTCGTCGCCGAAGGTCAGAGCCTCGGCATCCCGCTGTCCTTCGGCGGGCCGTACCTCGGCCTCTTCACCACGCGGTCGGCGTACGTCCGACTCGTGCCAGGGCGCCTCGTCGGCGCGACCGTCGATGGAGAGGGGCGGCGAGGGTACGTGACGACGCTGCGCACGCGAGAGCAGGACATCCGCCGGGAGCGAGCGACCTCGAATGTGTGTACGAATCAGACGCTGCTCGCCATCTGGGCGGCGATCAACCTGTCGTGGCGAGGACGCCAAGGGATGGTCGACTTAGCGCGAGCGAACTACGATGCGGCTCACTACCTCGCCCTACGGCTCGAGCAGCTCGGCGTGCGCGTGCTCGGGCGGCCGTTCGTCCGGGAGTTCGTCGTCGACCTCGGGGTAGACGCCGCCGAGGTGCGCGAGCGCCTCCTCGAGGAGGGCTGGCTCGCGGGAGTGCTCGTCCCTGAGGAGCCGACCTGGGTCGTCCTCACCGCGACGGAAGCCCGGACGAAGGAGGAGATCGACGCCTTCGCAGAGCGACTCGCAAAGGAGGTCCGCTAACTATGGCGCACCGTGCAGCGCGCCCCGGCGCTCAGGCGTCGTCGGCGCCACTCGTTGGGCGCGAGCCTGAGCCCACGATCTTCGAGGTCTCCGTACCGGGCCGGCGCGCTGACGCACCTCGGCGCACCGGTGTGCCGTCCGCGCCGCTCGAGGAGATCGGACCGTGGCTGCGCTCTGAGCCGGCTGCGCTGCCAGAGGTGAGCGAGCGCGACCTCGTCGCTCACTACACGCGGCTCGCGGCACGCAACTACTCCGTCGACCTGGGAGCGTACCCGCTCGGCTCGTGCACCATGAAGTACAACCCGAAGTTCGCAGACGACATCGCCCAGTCACCGGGGCTTGCTCGTGTGCACCCAGCGACGCCCGAGAGCGGTGTGCAGGGGTGGCTCGAGCTGCTCGTCGAGCTCGAAGAGGCGTTGTGTGAGATTACGGGGATGGCGGCGGCGACGCTCCAGCCGCCAGCCGGTGCGGCGGGGGAGCTGACAGGGCTCCTCATGATCAAGGCCTACCACCGTGCCCAGGGTCGCGACCCGCACGCCATCATCATCCCAGACTCAGCCCACGGCACGAACCCAGCGTCGGTGACGCTGGCCGGCTACGAGGTGCGGACGGTTCGCTCAGACGACCGCGGACTCGTCTCGCTCAGCGACCTCGAACGCGTCGTCGATGACGCGGTCGCTGGCATCATGCTCACGAACCCAAACACCCTCGGCCTGTTCGAGCGCGACGTCGAGCGCATCCTCGAGCTCGTGCACGCGGTCGGTGCGCTCGCGTACTACGACGGGGCGAACCTCAACGCCATCGTCGGGTCGGTGCGCCCGGGCGACATGGGCTTCGACATCGTGCACTCCAACCTCCACAAGACCTTCGCGACCCCCCACGGCGGTGGCGGTCCGGGTGCCGGACCGGTGGCCGTGCGTGCTGACCTCGAACGCTTCCTGCCCGGTCCGCTCCCTCGCCGAGGTGACGACGGCAAGCTGCGGTGGTGGTGGCCGCCCGAGTCGATCGGCAACGTCCACGCGTTCTGGGGCAACGCCCTCGTCCTCGCACGTGCCTGGGGCTTCCTGCGCTACCACGGTCCAGAGGGCCTGCGGCGCATGAGCCAGGTCGCTGTGCTCAACGCGCGGTGGCTCCAGCAGCGCCTCAGCCGGGTGCTCCCGAGCGCCTTCGCTGAGCCGTGCATGCACGAGTTCGTCGTCTCCGCCAAGACCCTTCGCGACACGACCGGCGTACGCGCTGCAGACGTCGCCAAAGCGCTGCTCGATCGGGGCTTCCACGCCCCGACGGTGTACTTCCCGCTCATCGTGGACGAAGCGCTCATGATCGAGCCGACCGAGACGGAGTCGCCCGAGACCCTCGAGGCGCTCGCGGCGGCCTTCGAGGACATCGTCGCGACGAGCGAGCGCGACCCGGCGGCGATCACCTCGGCGCCGCACGCGACGCCGGTGGGTCGACTCGACGAGGTGGGCGCCGCCAGGCGGCCCGTACTCGTGTGGAGCGACGAGGACGACGGCTCCGACTGAGCCACAGCGCTGCCGTGAGGATGAGCACCACGCCAGCGTCGAGGAGGAGCTCTTCGAGGCTGGCGGTCTGAGGGCTCTTGCCGTTGCGCTGGACGGAGAGCTGTGCGCTGAGCACGAGGATTCTCCGTACCGACGAGACGATGCCGATGACGAGGAAGGGTCGCAGCTGGAGCCCGCCCTTTCGCAGGTGGTTGATGACGGTCGAGAGGAGCTCGAGGAGGATGATGACGAAGAGCGCTTCGTTGAGGGCTGCGACGAGCTCTGCCGTCACGTCACCGCGAAGGTTCACCTTGGTGAGCACGGTGCTGGCGAGCTGCCAGAGGGTCTCTGCGCTCATGGCGACGAAGACGAGGCCGATCAGGACGTAGGCGATCGACTCGACCGCCTGGAGGATGGTCGAGACGACGACGGAGGTGGAGTGGTCGCGGGCCATTGGCGGCACATGCTACCGGAGGACGGATGACCAAGACCGTGCGACGTCGGGCGCGCGCTGCGGTGCTCGGGGTAACGGCGATCTGGGGGGTGACGTTTCCCCTCAACACCCTGGCCCTCGGGCACGTGTCGCCCGAAGCGCTGACCTTCTGGCGGTTCTGCCTCGCCGCGCTCGGCCTCGGCGTCGTCGCGCTCGTTGGTCGTCGTCGAGTCGAGCGCTCGAGTCTCATCGCCGGGACGACGAGCGGCGTCGCTCTCTTCGGCGGCTACCTCGCCCAGGTGGAGGGCCAACGCTTCGTCGCCCCCTCCATCGCCGGCTTCCTCACCGGGCTCTCGGTCGTGCTCGTGCCCCTCCTCGTCGTGGCCCTCGGCCGACGTCCAAGCCGTCGACAGCTGCTCGGCATCGCGCTCGCCGCGATCGCACTGCTCATCCTCTCGTTCCCGCAGGGCCACGCGAGCCTCCTCGGCGTCGCACTCGAGCTCGCGTGCGCACTGTTCTTCGCGGCCCAGATCGTCATCCTCGAGCAGCTCGGCACGCCTGCCGACGCGATCGTGACGTCGACGGTGCAGATGGCGACCATCGCCGTCGCTGCGCTCCTCACGGCACCGCTCGTCGGGGGGTCGCTGCTACCTCGCCACCCCGGAGCGGTCGCGGTGGCGGCCATCGTCTACGACGGCGTCGCTGCGAGCGCGGTCGCCTTCCTCGTCCAGGCGTGGGCGCTCGCGCACGCCGACAGCGTAGAGATCTCCGTCATCTACGCGGCTGAACCCGTCTTCGCCGTGGTCGCGTCGATCGCCTTCGGGCTTGGAGGCCTGAGCCTCGGTGCTGGGTTCGCCGGGGTCCTTGCGATGGTCGCCATCCTGCTCGCCTCCGTCGCGCCTGGAGAGGGACGCCGAACAGCCTCTCCCTAGGGCCAAAGGTCCCCTCTGCGTGGCGCGTCTTTGTGTCAGCTGGTCGCGGCGCCTACCCTAGGAGGTGGAGGAGGGCACTCGTGGCAGCAGAGGAGTACGAGCACCGAGCGACCGGTCCGGTCCGCTTCGTGCGCGACTTCGTCGAGCTGCCGCTCGCCTTCGAGGTCGCAGGCCCTCTGCTCGCACGTCAGAGCGCGGAGTGGCTCAGCGCGATCGCAACCGAAGTCACTGAGGATGACGCGGGGCTTCGAGCCGTTCTCGGCGTGCGAACCGGGCCGCTTCGCACACCGGTCGCGATCCGGCTCGCGACCCCGCGACGGGTGGTCGAGGGCGAGGTGCAGCTGCCGATGACGTGGGAGGGCGCACAGACCCCGTGGCTCTTCCCGCGACTCGACGGCCTGCTCGGCGTCTCGGCACTCGGCGCCACCCTGTGTCAGCTCTGGCTCGAGGGGAGCTACCGGCCCCCGCTCGGGCGACCGGGGCAGCTCATCGATCAGGCGCTGCTCTATCGAGTGGCCGACGCCACGATCCGGCGCTTCCTCCTCCGCGTCGCGAGTGCGCTCGTCGAGCTCGGCGCCGCTGCCTCCTAGCCTTGAGCAGCAGGGAGGGGGTGGGCGTGCAGGAACATCGACGCACGAAGATCATTGCGAGCATCGGCCCGGCGTCGGCGCACGGCGACACGCTCGGTGCCATGGTGCGCGCGGGCATGGACGTGGCGCGGATCAACTGCTCGCACGGCTCGACGGCAGACCACGCGCGCGCCATCGCGCTCGTGCGGGAGGCGGCGCGCCGGGTCGGCAAGACCGTGGGCGTCCTGCTCGACCTTGCGGGCCCCAAGCTGCGCATCGAGTCGCTCGACCCCTCGCTCAGCACCGTCGCCCCCGGGGAGGTGATCACGATCGCCGAGCACGGGATCGCCCGCCCGGCTGCTCTCCTGACGAGCCGCCTCGGCGTGCTGCCCACCATCACGCCGGGCTCGACGATCGCCTTCGCCGACGGGGCTGTTCGCGTGGTCGTCGACCGCAACGAAGACGGGTGGATCGAAGCGACGGTCGTCCAAGGTGGGGCCCTCGCCGCGCGCAAGGGCGTGAACTTTCCCGACTCAACCCTCGACTTACCTGCGCTGACCGAGGCGGACTACGCCAACATCGCCTTCGGGCTCGAGAGCGGCGTCGACTTCATCGCGCTGTCGTTCGTCGGCGCGGCGCGAGACATCGCCCTCGCCCGTCGGCAGCTCGAGCGACTCGGGGGGAGCGACCGCGTCATGCTCGTCGCCAAGATCGAGCGCAAGGAGGCGATCGAGCGGGCCGAGGAGATCGTCGACGCGGCAGACGCGGTGATGGTCGCGCGTGGCGACCTCGGCGTCGAAGTGCCCGTCGAACGGATCCCCCTCCTCCAGAAGCAGCTCATCCACCTCGCCAACGACCGGGGCAAGCCGGTGATCACCGCGACGCAGATGCTCGAATCGATGATCGAGGCAGGGTCGCCCACGCGTGCCGAGGCCTCCGACGTCGCGAACGCCATCCTCGATGGTTCGGACGCGCTCATGCTCTCAGCCGAGACGGCTGTCGGTGCCTTCCCGGTCGAGGCCGTCGCGACGATGGATCGCATCGCACGAGCGACCGAGCAGGAAGCAGACAACCAAGCCCTCACGCTGCTCAGCCGGCCAGCGCCCGTCGCGCGCTCCGTGGCCGACGCCATCGGTGAGGCGGCGACACGCATCACGCGGTCGGTGGCTGCTCGTGCGGTGGTCGCCCTCACTGAGTCGGGACACAGCGCGAGGGTGCTCGCTCGCTTTCGGCCCGCCGCTCCGATCCTCGGAGCGACGCCCGATCCGCGCGCAGCGCGGTCGCTCACGCTGAGCTGGGGGGTCATCCCGCAGGTCATCGCGCGCACGCCGTCGACGGAGGTCATGGTGCACGAGGCGCTCGCTGCTGCGGTAGAGCGGGGGCTTGCCGAGCCAGGAGAGCTCGTCGTGCTCGTGGCCGGCATACCCTTCGGCGTGCGTGGCACGACGAACCTCATCAAGCTCCAAGCGGTGGGAGAAGGCTTCTTCGCTCCTTCCGAGGGCGTCTAGCTACCGCTCGCGGTCGGCTCCTAGCCGCGTGCGACGTCGCCCTCTGCGGCGCTGCGGTGAATCCGACCGAGCGCACCGAGGTAGGCCGCTGACTCGAGCGTGATCGGAGCTGCGAGCTCTTCGTGGACCTCTCGAGGCTCGCCGACGCGCGCAGCGCTCGAGCGCCTCCGCACGTTCTCGTGGAGGAGGTGGCGCAGCCCGAGCGCCACCACGATGACGAGGAGGACGGCGAGGACCTCACCAGCTTGTCCGACGCGGTGTGCGATGGAGGCGATGGCGTCTTTGGCTTCGTAGCCCGCAACCACGAACGCGGTCGCAAAGATGAGGGTGCCAAGCGCGCTCTGGAGCGCAAAGCCAAGGAACGGAACCTCAGCGATACCTCCAACCCAGGCGGCCACGTTGCGCTCGAGCGGAATGAGCCGGCTGACGACGACTCCACCGCGGCGCTGCAGGAGCTGCTGGAGCAGCGTGTGGAAGGCCCGAACGACGGGGTGCTGCTCGAAGCGGTGCCACCACGAGCTGCCGATAGCCGCGGTCGCGAGGCGCCACGCGACGATCGCACCGAGCGTCTCGCCGAGCACCCCAGCTGCGACGCCGGCGATGGGGTTCATCCGACCGAGCGCCCAGAGTAGGCCGACGAGCCCAAAGGTGAGCTCGGAGGAGGTGGGCACGCCGAGCGACTGCGCAACCGAGAGCACGAAGACGGCGAGGACACCCCACGTCTCGACAAGGTGGGTCATGGGCGCAAGACTAATCTGACGAGGTGACCGTATGGTTGCGGCGAGGTTACCCCAAGCGTCGTCGCGCCTCGGTGAGCTCTCGAAGGAGCGCACGGTTCAGCGCCACCGCCGCGCGCAGCGACTGGGCAGGCGCTTCTCGGCGGGACTCGAGCAGGGAGCGCTCGAGCGCCTCGAGACGGCGCGCAAGCTCCTCGTACGTGGTGGCGATCGAGGCGAGCTCAGCGTCCGTCACGGCGGTCACCCCCTGTGCGGCTGAGTCGTTAGACTATCGCCACTCGTCCGACTACAGCGCCCAAGGAGGTCGATGGCGTCGCTCACCCTCGTGGACCTGCGTGAGCGCAGGGGGCCGCTCGCGCGAAGCGACCTGCCGGGGCTCGTGCTTGCTGCAGACGGTCCACGGGCGCTCGTTCGGGAGGTCGTCGAGGCGGTCCGTCAGCGGGGAGAGGCTGCCCTCGTCGAGTTCACCCAGCGCTTCGACGGCGTGGTGCCGACGACGCTCGTCCTCGAGCGCGACGCGATGGCTCGCGCCTACGACCGACTCGAGCGGCGACTGGCTGACGCGCTGCGGGTCGCTCGCGACCGTGTCCGCGCGGCCTACGAGGCGGAGCTGCCGCGAACGACCAAGGTGGTGGCTGACGGCATCGAACTGCGCCGGCGCATCGTCCCGGTTGAGCGGGCGGGGTGCTACGTCCCTGGGGGTCGGGCGCGCTACCCTTCGAGCGTCGTGCACACGGCCGTCGTCGCGCGCGTGGCAGGGGTGCGAGAGGTCGTAGTCGCGACCCCGCCGCTGCCCGACGGCGGGCTCGACGACGCGACGCTCGCGGCCTGTCACCTCGCCGGCGTCGACGCGGTGCTCCTCGCAGGTGGGGCACAGGCGATCGCGGCGATGGCCTACGGCATCCCCTCGCTCCCTCGCGTCGACGTCATCGTGGGCCCAGGCAACCTCTTCGTCTCACTCGCCAAGCAGGAGGTCGCGCGCGACGTCGGCGTGCCGGGAGCGTTCGCGGGACCTTCGGAGGTGGTCATCGTCGCCGACGGGAGCGTCGATCCGCGCCTCGCCGCGATCGACCTCGCGGTGCAGGCTGAACACGGACCTCACGGGCTCGCGTGGCTCGTGACCTGGGACCAGCGCTGGGCTGTGCGTGTCGTCGCTGACCTCGAGGAGTACGTCGCGACGAGCCCACGACAAGCCCAGCTCGCCGAGACCCTCAACGCGAACGGCTACGTCGCCCTCGTGCGCGACCGCGACCAGGCGCTCGCCGTCGCCGAGGCCATCGCGCCAGAGCACCTCGAGCTGCTCTACGACCAGGCCGCACGCGACGCCGACCGGGTGCGCTGTGCCGGCGTGGTCTTCGTCGGGCGCGCCGCGAGCGCGGCCTTTGGCGACTACGTCGCTGGCCCATCCCACGTCCTGCCGACGGCCGGCACTGCTCGCTTCGCGAGCGTGCTCGGACTCGAGGACTTCCAGCGCCGCATCCACGTCGTCGAGGTCCACGACGACGCCCTCGCGCGGCTTGGGTGGGCCATCGAGGCTATCGCTGAGGCCGAAGGACTCGTCGCGCACGCAGACTCGATCCGGCTGCGGCGTGCGTGGGGAGGCGTGAGCTGATGCCCCTTCGGCCCTCGCTCGAGACGCACGACGCGGTGCGCTACCACTCGCCCCAGCTCGCGGTGGAGGTGCGGCTCAACACGAACGAGTCGCCGTTTGGCCCTCCGCCCGCCGTCGTCGCAGCGCTGAGAGACGATGCGCCGGAGCTCGACCTCGCGCGCTACCCAGACCGCCACGCGCTCGCGCTCCGTCGCGCCATCGCGGCGCACCACGGGGTAGACCCAGCGGCGGTCTTCGTCGCCAACGGCTCCAACGAGGTGCTCCAGACCATCATGCTGGCCTGGGGTGGGCCTGGTCGTCGGCTGTGGCTCGCTGAGCCCACCTACGGGATGTACCGCCAGATCGCACGGACCACGAGAACCGAGGTCGTCGCTGGCCGTCGGCGCGACGACGGCTCGATCGACTCGGCGAGCCTGCGTGAGGACGCTGAGCTCGTCGTCGTGTGCCAGCCGAACAACCCGACGGGTCAGCTCGAGCCGCCGGACGTCATCGAGTCACTCTGTAGCCTCGAGGATCGACTCGTCGTGCTCGACGAGGCCTACGCCGACTTCTGTGAGCTCGGCCCGGCGCGGCTCATGGCGCCGCACGTCGTGCGCGTGCGAACACTCTCGAAGGCCGTCGGGCTCGCGGGGTTGCGGCTTGGGTACCTCGTCGCAGACCCTGCGATCGTCGAGGTGCTCTTCGCGACGTGTCTGCCGTACCACGTCGGTTCGCTGACGCAGCTGCTCGCGCTCCGCGCACTCGAGGACGACGCCGTCGTCCGGCGCCGCGCCAGCGCAATCGTCGCGGAGCGAGAGCGGGTCCTCGCTGAGCTCGGTGCTCGTGGGGTGCGGACGTGGCCGAGCGCCACGAACTTCGTCCTCTTCGATCCGGGCCGCCCTGCCGAGGCGGTCTGGCACGCGCTCGTCGCACGGGGGGTGCTCGTGCGAGACGCGTCTCGCTGGCCTGGTCTGACGAACGCGCTTCGGGTGACGATCGGCACGCCCGGCGAGAACGACGCGTTCCTCGCAGCGCTCGCCGAGGTGCTCGCGTGACAGGCCGCAGCGCGCGGCTCGAGCGGGTCACGCGCGAGACCTCCGTCACCGTCGCTCTCGAGCTCGAGGGCTCGGGTGCGACGATCGACACGTCGTTACCCTTCCTCGACCACCTCCTCGACCAGGTCGCTCGGCACGGGGGGTTCGGACTCGAGCTGCACGCCCGAGGCGACGTCGACGTCGACGCCCACCACCTCAGCGAAGACGTCGGGCTCGCTGTCGGGGCAGCCCTCGACGAGGCGCTCGGCGACCGACGCGGCATCGAGCGCTTCGGCGCCGCGACGATCCCCCTCGACGAGAGCCTCGTCGAGGTCGCGATCGACCTCTCCGGACGCCCCGGAGCCTGGGTCGAGCTGGGTGGTGAACGCGCCCTCCTCCTCGGTCGGCCAGGCGTCGCGGTCGAGCACGTCGAGGAGCTCCTCGCAGGGTTCGCGCGGGCAGGTCGCCTGACGCTCCACGTGCGCTCGCTGCGAGGTCGTAACACGCACCACCAGCTCGAGGCGACGGCGAAGGCGCTCGGACGGTCCCTGCGCGCAGCGCTCGAGCGCCGTGGAGGCACCGACGTCCCCTCGACGAAGGGCCGGCTGTGAGCGCTGACGTCGTCGTCGCTGACTGCGGCTTTGGCAACATGGGCGCGGCGCTCGGCGCCTGGCGTAGCCTCGGCTACGAGGTCACGCGCAGCAGCGATCCTGCGACGCTCGCTCGGGCGCGGCTGCTCGTGGTGCCAGGCGTCGGCCACCTCGGCGCGGTGCTGCGCGAGCTTCGCCAGCGCGGGGTCGCTGAGGTCATCGCCGAGCGCGACCGCCGCGGCCAGGCGACGCTCGGCGTGTGCGTGGGCATGCAGGCACTCTTCGAGGGGGGCGAGGAAGCGGCCAGCGAAGCCGGTCTTGGGCTCCTCGAGGGGTGGGTCGTGGCCATGACGGGAGCACCTCGTCTGCCCGAGATGCAGTGGAACGTCGTCTCCGTCGTCGCGGACGCGCCGCCTCCGCTGCGCGTGCTCGACGGGGCGTGGGTCTACTTCGTCCACAGCTACGCCGTGGCGACGACGCCGCACGCCCTCGCCACGGAAGAGTTCGGTGGACGCTGGGTTGCGGCGGCGGGGCGCGACGCGCTCCTTGGGGTTCAGTTCCACCCAGAACGGTCGGGACGGCGAGGGCTCGCGTTCCTCGACGCCCTCTTTCGGTGGGTGCGCACGGAGGCCTGAGGCGGTGGAGCTCATCGTCGCCCTCGACCTGCTCGACGGATCGCTCGTGCGGCTCCGCCGTGGGAGCTTCTCCGCGCGACGAGACTTCGGCGATCCGCGCGCGTACCTCGACGCAGCGCTCACCGCTGGGGTCCGCTGGTTCCACGTCGTCGACCTTGCGCGCGCGCGCGATCCGAGAGATCGGCGCCACCGTCAGCTCGTCGCCTCGTTGGTCGGGACGATCAAGGGGGCAGGGCGCTCGGTCGAGGTTGGCGGAGGGTTGCGCCGGTGGGAGGACGTGGCAGAGCTCCTCGACTCGGGCGCCGACCGTGTCGTGCTCGGCACGGTGCTCGCCCGAGGCGAACTCGTCCCGCGCGACGCCGCGCGCGTCGTCGCTGCGCTGGACTACCGCCGGGGCGACGACGGGGCGCCTGAGGTGGTCGCAGAAGCCTGGACGGCCGGCGTCGGGCGAACCCTCGACGAGGTCACCGCGGCGCTCGTCGACCAGGGCATCTCCACCCAGCTCGTGACGGCGGTCGACCGAGACGGCACGGCCCGCGGACCTGACCTTGCGACCTACAGGCACCTCGTCGAGCACCGAGCTCTGCGGCTCATCGCATCCGGCGGCGTCGCGAGCCTCGAGAACCTCCGTGCACTCGCGCGGCTCACGGGGCGACGGGGCGGCGTCGAAGGCGTGGTCGTTGGCACCGCGCTCCTCGATGGCACGATCTCGTTCGAGGAGGCTCTCGACGCGTGCGGAGCGTGAGGATCATCCCGTGCCTCGACGTCGACCGGGGTCGCGTGGTCAAAGGAGTGAGCTTCGTCAACCTGCGCGACGCGGGTGATCCGGTCGAGCTCGCCGACACCTACGTGCGCGAGGGGGCCGACGAGCTCGTGGTGCTCGACATCACGGCGTCCGTCGAGGAGCGTGCCACGCTCACCGAGCTCATCGCGGCGATCGCGGCCAAGGTGTTCATCCCCCTCACGGTGGGTGGGGGTGTGCGCCGCCTCGACGACGCCGCGGCGCTCCTTGAGGCCGGAGCTGACAAGGTCTCGATCAACTCTGCTGCGGTCGCAGACCTCGGCGTCGTCGAAGGGATCGCGTCGCGCTACGGCAGCCAGTGTGTGGTGGTGGCGATCGACGCTGCGCGTCGAGGTGACCGCTTCGAGGTCTTCACCCACGGCGGTCGACGTCCGACGGGCCGCGAGCTTGGTACCTGGGTGCGGGCGGTGAGCGAAGCCGGAGCTGGTGAGCTGCTCATCACCTCGATGGACCGCGACGGCACGGGTCGTGGCTACGACAGGCCGATCTACGAGCTCGCCCGGTCGCTGACGAGCGTGCCGATCATCGCGTCGGGTGGTGTGGGCGCGCTCGAGCACTTCGTCGAAGGTGCCCGCCTCGGCGTCGAGGGACTCCTCGCAGCGAGCGTGTTCCACGACGGTCTGCTGCGCATCGCTGACGTCAAGGCGGCGATGCTCGCGGCTGGACTCGTGACCCGACCGGCCGACGGCTAGCCTGGAGGAGGAGGTCTTTGGTGGAGCCGAAGAAGGCAGCGATCACGGTCCTCGCCGACCGAGTCCTTGTCACGGTGCCGCCCTCCGAGGGTGAGCGGCAAGCGCGCTCGGGGATCCTCATCCCGGCGACGGCGCACGTGGCCAAACGGCTCGTGTGGTCGGAGGTCAGCGCGGTCGGACCTGCGGTGAGGTCGGTACGCCCAGGTGACCTCGTGCTCTTTGCGCCGGAGGACCGCTACGAGGTGGAGATCGGATCTGAGACGTACCTGCTGCTGCGAGAGCGGGACCTGCACGCCGTTGCGTCCGATCGACTCGACGACGAGACGGGGTTGTACCTGTGAGCGACGTCGCCAACGTCGAACCGGGGGAGGCGGTCTCGGTCGCACAGATCGTCTTTGGACCCGACGGTCTGGTCCCAGCCATCGTCGTCGACGAAGACGATCGGGTGCTCATGCTCGCCTACATGGATGCCGAGGCGCTGCGGCGAACGCAGGCTGAGGGACGGACCTGGTTCTACTCGCGGTCGCGCCGGAGCTACTGGGCCAAAGGGGAGACGTCGGGTGCGATCCAAGAGGTGCTCTCCATCACCGCTGACTGCGACGGCGACGCCTTGCTCGTGCGCGTGCGCCAGCACGGCATCGGCGCCTGTCACACCGGCGCTTGGAGCTGCTTCATGCACCCTCTCTCGGAGCACCAGTGAGGCTCGCCGTCCTCCAGGTCCGCGCGCGACGGGTCGCGGACGTGCTGACGCCGATCGAAGCGTTCGCCCGACTCGTCGCGCCGGGCGAACCAGGGTTCATCCTCGAGTCAGTCGACCAGCAGGGCCGCTGGTCGCGCTACTCGGTCATCGGTCGGCGGCCACTCGCGCGAATCGTCGGTTCCGTCGGGCACGCGGCTCTCTACGACCACGAGGGTGCCGTCTGCGACACGTCCGCTGGGATCCTCGAGGGGCTCGCTCGGTGGCACGGCGCGCTCGGCATCCTGACGCCACCCGAGACCCCTGAGCTTCCCGGTCCGTTCTCGGTCGCCTGGGTCGGCCACGTCGGCTACGGAGCTGCGAGAGAGCGCGAGCCCAGCGTGCCATCTCGGCACCCTGACGACGTTGGCATCCCCGAGGCGCGGCTCATGCTGCCTGGCGACCTCGTCGTCTTCGATCACTGGTCGCAGTCGCTGACCCTCGCTTCGAGCGTGCTCGCCGCGGACGGCACCGTCGAGGACGCGTTCGAGGCGCTCGAGCGGCTGAGAGACGATCTCCACCGACCCTCCCCTGGCCTCGTGCGCCCCATCGAGTGGCCCACCCTCGGCAGCGACGCAGAAGAGCTGCCAGGGCGTGAGCACTTCGAGCGCCGCTACGACGCGATGGTGCGCGCCGCACACGACGCCATCCGCAACGGCGAGGTGTTCCAGGTGGTGCTCTCGCACCGATTCGAGCTCTCTCTCGCGGCGTCGCCTCTCGCGCTCTACAGAGCCCTCCGGCTGACGAACCCCTCGCCGTACATGTACCTCGTACAGGACGCCGACGCGTCGATCGTCGGGTCCTCACCCGAGGCCCTCGCGACGGTACGAGGTGGGCTCGTACAGACTCATCCCATCGCGGGTTCTCGACCTCGAGGCCGCGACGCGGACGAGGACGAGCGGCTCGTGGCTGAGCTCCTCGCCGACCCGAAGGAGCGCGCTGAGCACCTCATGCTCGTCGACCTCGCCCGCAACGACGTCGGGCGCATCGCACGCCTCGGGTCGGTGACCGTGGACGAGTTCATGGTGCCAGAGCGCTTCGCTCGCGTCATCCACCTCAGCTCGAGCGTGCGAGGGGTACTCCGTGAGGGCCTCGGTCCCATCGACGCGCTCGCGGCGACGCTCCCCGCCGGAACCCTCTCTGGAGCCCCCAAGGTGCGCGCGATGCAGCTCATCGACGAGCTCGAGGCGTCACGACGCGTGGTCTACGGCGGCGTGGTCGGCTACGTCGGCCTCGACGCGAGCGTGTCCTCCTCGTCCGTCATGGACTTTGCGATCGCGATTCGAACCGCCGTCTGGCTCTCCCCGGGCCGAGTCCTCCTCCAGGCTGGGGCCGGGATCGTCGCCGGGTCAGACCCGGCCCGTGAGGCCGCCGAGTGCCTCACGAAGGCTGCTGCGGTGGCTCGGGCGCTGCAGATGGCGCCGGCGCTCGATCCGTGGGCTCCCGCGATCTGAGGACCACTCGCGGGTCGCTCTCGAGCGCAAAGCGCGTGACGCCGTCGAAGCGCCGGCGCCGAGCAGCGACGGCGTAGGTGCGGCCGTCGACGACAGCCGCTGCGGTCACGACGCCAGCCTCGGCGCTCTCGACGCGCAGGCGCGTCCCGGGCACGATCTCGGTCGGCTCGTCGGCCTCGAGCGCGACGAGCGTGAGCGGCGGGGCCGCACCGCGCGACTCGGTGCGGGCGACGAGCTCTTGGCCGGTGTAGCAGCCCTTCGTGAAGCTCACCGCGCGCTCACGCAGCGTGGGCACGCCGTGGACGAGGAGGCCCTCGACGACGTCCTCAGCCGGATCGAAGGCACCGAGCTCGAGGCGTCGGCGCCGGTACTGCTCGGTGTCGACAGGCGCGTCGACGAGCGGACGATCAGCCTCGAGGGGCCACAGCGGGTCAGCTCCGTCTGGTGGCTCGAGAGCGAGGGCTCCTCGCTCGTCGACGATCTCAGGTGATGAGGTGGCCGGTGACGTCGAGGAGAGCAGCGAGTCCTCCCGTTGCCCCAGGGGACAGTGCCGTGACGTCTGCCGTGAGCTGACCCTGGAGCCACCGGACGGCGTCAGGGCCCTGCACGAGGATGGCGCCGTAGGGAGCGATCGTCGTCGTGGCCACGTCGTCTCAGCGTAGGTGACCTCAACTTCCGTACGGTCAGCGACGATGATCTCGAGGTGGAGCGGCCTCGTCGGTGGCGATGGATGTCGCTCGCCGTCGCGGGCGCGATCTGGGCACCGCTCGTCGTCGCGCTGAGCGGCTCGACCTGGTGGGTCGCGCACGCGCTCCAGGCGACGATCCGAGCACAGCGCCAGCTCGCTCGCGCTGAGGGACGGGCGTGGGCGACCGCGATCGCACGCCGGGCCGAGGTGGTCGCGAGCGAGGTGGTCGTGCTCGGCGAGGTGCTCATCGGTCCGCGCACGACGCTCGCGAGCATGCCAGCCACGATGGTGCCGGTGCTGAGCTCGTTCGTCGCGCAGCAGAGCGGGTTGCGAGGAGCGGGCGTCGTCGACCCTGCTGGGCGAGAGCTCTGGTGGTTCGCGGGGGCGCGGCCAACGCCTGTCGCCGTCCCGCCGACCGTGCACGGCGCCCTCCTCGTCGACCACGGAGCTGAGGTCGCCCTCGCGGTGCGCGACCCGACCTCGGGCCGGATCGACTTCCTCGTCGAAGGTCTCCTGCGACCCGGCTTCCTCGAGGAGCCCACGCCTGCGCTCGAGGGGTTGAAGCCGACCGGGGTTCACGTCGGGTCGCGCGAGCCTGCGCCCCGAGGCGTCGTCGCGAGCACCGTCGCGAGCGCTCTTGGACCCGTGGAGGTCGAGCTTCGCCCGACGGCTAGCCTCACCACCGTCCTCTCGACGCCGACGACCCTCGCGCTCGCCGCGCTCGTCCTGGCCCTCGGTGTCGGCGCAGGGGTGCTGTGGCGGTTCCTCTTCGCCCTGCAGCGCTCGCGTGCAGAGCTCGCCTGGAGGGCCCAGCTCGAGGAGGTGCTCGCGGACCTTGGCACGGTGCCGCGCGGCCCGGACGACGAGGAGCTCTTCGTCGCGACCGCGGCGACCATGCTCTCTGAGGTTCCGGGGCTGCGTGCGACGCCACGGGGGGAGGCGCCTTGGGTGGCGATCGAGGCCACGGATTCGACGGTGCGACCGTGGCTCGAGGGGAGCCGAGCTCGGATCCTGCGTGCGATCGAGCGCGAACGTGAGGACCGAGCGCTCGTCTGGCGGCTCCAGCGCGCCGAGGCGCTCGCTCGGGCCGCGAGCGAGCGTGACGCGCTGACCGGGGTCGCGAACCGCGTCGCCCTCACCCGGCGCCTCGAGGAGCTCACCTCGACCCGCGAGGCTGAGGCGGTGCTGTGCGTGCTCATCGACCTCGACGACTTCAAGGAGATCAACGACTCTCTCGGCCACCTCGCAGGCGATGAGGTGCTCGTGCGCAGTGCGCGGCGCGTGCGCCACGTCGTCGAGGTGGCAGTGGAGGACGCGCTCGTCGCGCGCTTCGGTGGGGACGAGTTCGTCGTGCTCGTCGCGACTCCCCTCGACGACGACCACGCCGCGCAGCTCGCACGCGCGATCGGGCGGGAGCTGCGCCGCAGCATCGACCTGACGAACGGCGCGAGCGTGACGGTCGGGGTGAGCATCGGTTGGGCGTGGTGGCCCCGGGACGCCGCCGACGGCGCAGACCTCGTGCGCGCTGCCGACGTGGCGATGTACGAAGCCAAGCGAGCCAAAGCTCGAGGCGAGGTGCCGGTCGTCGCGGCCGGCGCCCGCGTTCTCGAGGACCCGTGGGGGCCGGAAGCCGACGCGCTGCTGCGGGCGGATGCGAGCTGGCGATCCCTGCTCGAGGGCCTCGTCGACGCTCGTGTGCTCGAGGCGGTGGAGGCGGGGCCAGGCGTGCTCGCTCGCGTCGTCGCCGACCGCGGCGAGCCAGCCCTCGCCGACCTCGAGGACTTCCCCCTCGCTGGACGGGTCGTGCTCGGGCGCATCGGGCTCGCTGCGAGCGTCGCGGCGGGTCGGCGGCGCGTGCTCCAAGCTCGTTGGGACCACGCGCGAGCCCTGCTCGCACGCCGAGCGCTCAGCGGTGTCGACGAGGAGCTGAGCTGGCTCGCAGCTCAGCCATCGATCGCCGGGGTCGCGATCGTCGACCTGTCGCTGCCGACGCCTCGCGTCGTGGCGCGCGCTGGTGCCAAGGCAGAGCAGCTCGCGAGCTACCTCGACGCACGAGCGAGCTCGCACCACGACCTGCTCGAGCCGCCCCCAGCCGGGGACGCCCACGTCGTCGTCCGACGTGAGGCGACGGGTACGTGGGCCCTCAGCGTGCTCCTCGAGGTGGCAGCCGACCGGGAGCTCAGCGAGCTCGACGTGCTCGCTGAGGCCGTCATGGAACGGATCGGCCTCGTGCGGCGCGGATTCCACAGTCGACTCTCGCGTCGCGAAGTGCTCGAGCGCCTGCGCAATGGTGGGCTGCGGCTCGCGCTCCAGCCCATCGTGCGGCTCAGCGACGGCGAGGTGGTCGGGCTCGAGGCGCTCGCTCGCCTGGACGACGGTCACGACGGTCTCCTCGCCCCAGAGAGCTTCCTGCCCCTGCTTCGCCCACCCGAGCTCGAGGAGCTCTTCGTGCGGGTCCTCGAGGAGGCCGTCGGACTCGCCGGCCGCTGCCTGCTCCCCTCGATCGGCATCTCGGTCAACGCGCCGACCGTCGCCCTGCGAGGCGTCCAGACGGCACGCGACGTCGAAGCGGTGCTGAAGCGCTACGGCGTTGCCCCCTCTCGGCTCACCATCGAGCTGCTCGAAGACGTCGCCGGCGACGAGGCTGGCCTCGCAGCCTGCCTGCGCGCGCTCAAGCGAAGCGGCGTCCACCGCGCGCTCGACGACGTCGGCCGAGCCGGGCAGGGCCTCGTGCGCCTCGCCCGCCTACCGGTCGACACGGTGAAGGTCACGAGCGACGTGCTCGACGCGCTCGACGTCAGCCCGGTGGAGTCGATCGCTGCCCTCGATGCCCTCGTGCGGCTCGCACACGCCGAGCACCGCGTCCTCGTCCTCGAAGGCATCGAGACCGAGCTCCAGCTCGACGTCGCGCTCGCCCTCGGCGTCACGCTCGGACAGGGCTTCTTGCTCGGCCGACCAGAGGTGGGCGCTCCGTCGCTCACGTCCCGCACAACCGACGCGGCTGAGCGGCCCCGTACTGTGGCGGGCCTGCTCGCGTGGCACTGGCGCTACCGTGAGGGCCACCCGGGAGCCCTCGCGGACTGTCCTCTCACGCCCTCGCTGCCCACGGGGCTCGCCGGGCTCCACGGGGCGCTCCACGGTTCCTCCGCTGCGAGTGCCGGCTCCGCGCTGACCGAGGCGATCGTCGCGCTCCTACGTCGAGGTCGGGAGCGTCGAGCCGGGCCGGGAGGCGAGTCGACGAGCCGACGCCGTGAGCTCGAGCACGACGGCTGTCCCGCCTCCGGTGCCGATCGGTGAGCGCACCCGCAGGCGTCCACCCATGCTCTCGATGAGGCGGGAGACGATGAGGAGGCCGAGGCCCGACCCGATCGCCTCATCGAGTCCGGGGCGCGGTGTTACCTGGCGGCGTCCGAGGTCCTCGAGGAGCTCAGGGGCGACACCCGGGCCGTCGTCGCGCACCTCGAGGACGACGACCCCGTCCGCGCGGTGGGCGTCGAGCTCGACGCGGTGGCGGGCGAACTTGATCGCGTTGTCGACGAGGTTCAAGAGCGCCTGCGCGAGGCGCTGGGGGTCGCCGACGACCTCGCTCGCGTCCTCGCCAACCCTGACCGTGCAGGTGAGGCCGCGCGCTCGTCCCCGGATGCGGACGGTTTCGGCGAGGTGCTCGAGCAACGGCGCGAGCGCGACCGCCCCGAGGTGCACGTCGAAGCCGTCCGCTTCGAGGCGCGAGAGGTCCATGAGGTCAGCGAGGAGGCGTTCGATGCGCTGAGCTTCACGCTGGATGACCGCGCCGGCACGGCGAGGATCGTCGACGGCACCGTCTTCGATCGCCTCTGCGAACCCACGGATGCTCGTGAGGGGCGTGCGCAGGTCGTGCGAGATCGCAAAGAGGAAGCTGCGTTGACGCTCACGAGCGTCTCGGAGCGAGGCGACCATCTCGCTGAGCGCTCGGCGCAAGTCGTCGAGCTCAGCGTGCGGGAGCGGCCGCTCGGGGACGGTGACGGTGAGCTCGCCCTCGCTGACGCGCTTCGCGAGAGACGCGAAGCGCTCGACGGAGGCGGCGACCCGGCGCGTGTAGGCGTCAGCGACGAGGACCGCAACGAGGGCTGCGAGGAGCGTGAACGCGACCACGTAGAGCGCAGGGTCGAGCGCTGAGGGGAGGGAGCGGTGCACGAGGACGGCGTACGTGCCGACCGCGTCGTGGTTGCTCAGCAGTACCGGATCGAGCGCCCACACGTCGTCGCCGCGGACGATGTAGCTGATGTGCCCTGGGGTGAGCGCGCGCAGGCTCAACGTGAGGTGCGAGAGCGCCTGTGGGACGTCACCAGCGAGACCACCGGTCGGCGTGAGCGCGACGAGCCGGCGAGGCCCGAAGGTGTGCGCGCCGTGGGGACCGAAGAAGAACCGGCCCGCGCGGGTCGCGATCGCACTCGCCACCGTCGCCTCGTGCCCGAGGAAGGTCTCGGTCTGGTGGATGGCGACGCTGCGAAAGATGAGCAGGGTGCCAAGCCCGGCAGCGAGCGCGGTGACCACCGCGGTCGTGACGATGCCAAGGCGCAGGGCACCTCTGATCGTCGAGCGCCGTACGTGACCCCACACGAGCGCTACGGCTCCGGCTCGAGGCGGTAGCCGACTCCCCAGACGGTGGCGATCGTGATCGCCGGGCCGAGCTTCTTGCGCAGCTGCACGATGTGGACGTCGACCGTGCGGTCATCACCGTACCACTCAGGCCCCCAGACGCCATCGAGCAGCTCACGGCGAGACAGCGCGACGCCGGGGTGCTCGAGGAGGTAGCCGAGGAGGTCGAACTCACGGTTGGTGAGGGTCACAGCCTCACCAGCGACCGTGACGACGTGCGCCGTCGGGTCCCAGCAGAGCGATCCTTGGCGAATCTCGCTGGCCACGGTCGTGCCGCTACCGGGCGAGCAGCTGGCGGAGGGAGAACGGCTTCGTCACGTAGTCGTCGGCACCGAGGTCGAGGCCGGTGATCCGGTCGAGCTCGTGATCGCGGGCCGAGAGGACGATGATCGGCACGCTCGAGTGCCGGCGCAGGTGTCGTGCGACCCCGAACCCGTCGAGGGAGCCTGGTAGGTTCACGTCCACGATGACCGCGGTCGTACGCTCGTCGAAGGCGGCGAGCGCCTCCTCTCCCGTCGACACGACGCGCACCGCGGCGTGCTCTCGCTCGAGGTAGAGCCGCAGGAGATCTGCGATTGCCGGATCGTCTTCGACGACGAGGACGCTGCGGTCCACGTCGTCAGAGCCTACTGCGCCAGCGCCCTAGGCATCGCCACCCGCGACCGGTTCTGTAAGGCGGTCGGCGAGCGACGGATCGGCGGCGTCACCCGGCTCGACGTCCTTCGCGGTGTACTTGCCACCCCGCAGCCACGACGCGACCGCGGCGACGAGGCAGGCGACCGTCGCGAAGCTGAAGGCCTCTGCGAGCCCGTGACCAAAGGGCGCAGCGATGAGGTGGGGGAAGAACGAGCGCCCGGTGAGGTAGGCCGCGTTCGCGTGAGGGAGCGCACCGAGCACCTTTGGTCCGAGGAGCTTGGCCATGGGGTTGTAGCCCAGGAAGGCAGCGAAGAGCGCGCCGACCGGCGGTAGGGCTGCGAGCGCGTGCGCGACGGGTGTCGGCACGTGCTGAGCGACGAGGCCTGCCTCGAGGTGCCGCGGCAAGCTCGCTCGCAAACCAAAGATCATGAGCGTGAAGAAGATGCCGATCGAGAGCACCATGGCGGCGTTCTGGAAGGTCGCTGCCATCCCGGCCCCGACGCCACGCTCCTTGACCGGAAGGCTGTTCATGATGCCTGCACGGTTTGGGGAGGCAAAAAGACCCATCGCGAGCCCGTTGAGCAGCAGGAGGCCGGCAAAGACGGGGTACGCAAAGTTCACCGGCAGCGTCAAGAGCAGGAGGAACGACACCGCAGCGACGACCATGCCGCCGGTCGCGAAGGGACGTGCTCCGAAGTGGTCGGAGAGGTAGCCGGAGATCGGCCCCGCGACGAGGAACCCGATCGTGAGCGGCACGAGGTAGATCCCGGCCCACAGCGGGGTCTGGGCGTAGGAGTAGCCGTGCTCAGGAAGCCAGATGCCCTGGAGCCAGATGATGAGGATGAACATCATCCCACCGCGGCCGAGCGAGGCGAGCAAGCTCGCGAGGTTGCCGGCGAGGTAGGCGCGGATGCGAAAGAGCCGCACGTTGATCATGGGTTGCGCGACGTGCTGCTCGATCCAGACGAAGACCACGAGCGTCAGGACGCCGCCGACGATGGCTGCGATGACACCCGGGTTGCCCCAGCCCATGTCGGAGCGTCCGTAGGGCTCGATGCCGTAGGTGATCCCGACGAGGATCGAGATGAGCCCGATCGCAAAGACCGCGTTGCCGAGCCAATCGATGTGGGCTCGTACACGCGCGCCAAGGTCGTGGAGCATGAGGTACGCCCAGACGGTGCCGACGAGCCCGACGGGCACCGAGACGAGGAACACCGCGCGCCAGGAGATCGGGGCGAGGAGGCCACCGAGGATGAGCCCGATGAACGACCCGGCGATGCCTGCGACGTTGTTGATGCCGAGGGCGAGTCCTCGCTGGTCCGGTGGGAACGCGTCGGTCAAGATGGCAGCGGAGTTCGCAAAGAGGAGCGCGCCGCCGATGCCCTGGCCGAGCCGCATGACGATGAGCCACCAGGCGCCCGCCGTGCCGTGCAGGTACGTCGCGGACAACGCGATGGAGAAGACGGTGAAGATCGCAAAGCCCAGGTTGTACATCCGTGCCCGGCCGTACATGTCGCCGAGGCGGCCAAAGCTCACGACGAGCACGGCGGTCACGAGCAGGTAGCCCATGAGCACCCAGAGGAAGTACGACGTGTTCGACGGTGCGAGCGGGTTCAGCCGAATCCCGTTGAAGATGTCGGGGAGCGAGATCAGCACGATGGACGAGTTGATCGTCGCCATGAGGATCCCGAGCGTCGTGTTCGACAGGGCGATCCACTTGTAGCGCGGATGTTCCGTGAGCCGGAACGTGCGCTCCCGGAGGGATCCATCACTTCTCGCCACAGCCGCGACCTCCGTCTCTCGAGCCTGTCCGACGCATGTCCGGACACATCCAGTCTACCCAGCTGCGACCAGTCCGTTGCATACTGCCAGCAA
>SIRY01000032.1 GCA_004366215.1 Actinomycetota bacterium
CGTTCGAGGCATCGGCGCACGAGCCAGGCAGAGGGCTGCTCGCCGGGGCTCAGTGGCTGTCTCGGGAGGCCGTCGACCCTGCTGGCGTCCTCGTCCAGGCCCTCTTGCTCGAGCACGACGAGGCGGTCGTCGTGCGCCCAGATTGCCACATCGCAGGCTTCGTGCGCTCAATCGACGAGGCGCACGCCGTGCTGCAGCGGGCGCGCGGGCTCGCCGAACCGGTCGCCGCCTCGTAAGCTTGCACGGCGTGCGCGGAGCGCTCCTCATCGTCGGAACCGGGTCGAACGTCGGAAAGTCGACGGTCGTCACCGGGTTGCTCCGAGTCCTCGCGCGTCGTGGGGTTCGGGCTGCGCCCTTCAAGGGCCAGAACATGGCGCTCAACGCTGCGGTGGCGGCCGATGGTGGCGAGATCGGTCGAGCCCAAGCGCTCCAGGCGCGTGCGGCTCGCCTCGAGCCGAGCGTGCTCATGAATCCGGTGCTGCTCAAACCCTCAGGGCCTTCGCGTAGCCAGCTCATCGTCCTTGGCCGTCCCTACGGTGAGCTCGAGGCTTCACGGTGGATGAGCGATCGTCAGGGCCTCCGCGAGGTCGTGCTCGACGCGTTCGACCAGCTGCGCGCCCGGGTGGACGTCGTCATCGCCGAGGGTGCGGGCTCGGCAGCCGAGATCAACCTGCTCGACGGTGACCTTGCGAACCTCACGTTGGCGGCGGCACGGCAGGTGCCTGCGGTCGTCGTCGGCGACATCGACCGCGGTGGCGTGTTTGCATCGTTGTTCGGCCACTACACGCTGCTGCCGCCACGGCTCGCTCGCTACCTGCGCGGGTTCATCATCACGAAGCTGCGCGGTGACGCGGACCTCCTCGCAGCGGGGGTCAGCACCCTCGAGCGCCGACTCAAGACCCGCTGTGTGGGGATCGTGCCGTGGCACCCGGTCGACCTGCCGGGCGAAGACTCGCTCGTGCGACGGCAACAGACCGCGGGCTCGAGCGAGCGAGTCGTGCGGGTCGGCGTCGTCGAGCTGCCGCACCTCGCGAACGCGACCGACTTTGACCCCCTCTTCGTCGAGGGCTACAGCGTTCGGTGGCTTCGCACCCCTGAGGAGCTGTCGGACTGCGACCTCGTCATCTTGCCAGGCTCGAAGGCGACGGTACACGACCTCTCGTGGCTCCGCCGTCGTGGCTTTGGCGTGGCACTCAGCCGCTACGTCGCACGAGGGGGATGGTTGCTCGGGATCTGTGCAGGCTACCAGATGCTCGCCGCCGACATCGACGACGCAGTAGAGTCGCGAGAGGGCCGTGTTCCTGGACTCGGCATGCTCGAGGCCTCCGTCGTCTTCGAACCGACGAAGGTCGTGCGTGAGGTCGATGCGACCCTCGCCTGGCCGGACCACACGGCGGTGCGCGGCTACTTCATGCACCACGGGCGGGTCGTAAGCGACCACCCGCCGCTCATGGTGCTCGAGTCGGGTCAGGGGGAGGGTGCGGTGCGGGGGCGGGTCCTGGCCACATCGCTGCACGGGCTCTTCGACGTCGATGCGGCTCGACGAGCGCTGCTCGGTGCGGTCGCCGAGGACCGGGGGAGGATCTTGCCGCCACGAGTTGCCTGGCAGCAGCACCTCGACGCGATGATCGACGACGTTGCCGACCTCCTTGAGCGGCACCTCTCGATGGACTACCTCGATCACCTCATCGAGCACGCGGGGCAGGCGCCGTAGCATGGTGCCGGCTGAGAGGAGGACGGTGAGGATCACCTACGCGACCAACGCTGACACAGAGGTGCTCGCCCTCCGCGTCGCTTGGGAGGACCTTCCTCCAGAGATCGAGCTGCGTGTGGTGAGCATCGGCGAGCTCGGCGAGCTCGCTCCTGAGGACGAAGAGGTGGTCGTCGTGCGAGCACTCGGGGGCGTCGGGGCGCTCGATCGACCGCAGCAGCTGCGCGAGAGGCTCGAGCGTGCTGGTGCGTTCCTCGTCGTCGTGCCCGGAGAGGCTACGTTCGACGAGCCGACGGCGCGCGCGTCGACCGTCCCCCTCGACGTCGTCGAGCAGGTGTGGCGCTACGCCCGCGAGGGGGGCGCGGCGAACCTGGGGTCGATGTGTCGCTACCTCGCGCGGCGACTCGGGGGGCGTGCCCTCTCGGTCGCGCCGCCGGTGCCTGTGCCGCTCGTTGGCATGGCCGGTGCGAGCCGCACCTACGCGGAGGGTGAGCGGCCGCGGGTGGGCTTCGTCTTCTACCGCGCCCACCTCATCGCCGGCAACACGGCCTTCGTCGATGAGCTGCGTCAGGTCGCCGACGAGGAGCACGTCGCCCTTGGCCTGTGGTGGGCCTACTCGGTGCGCGCTGAGGTGGGGGCGACGCTGCGAGACGAGCTCAGCCGCGCCGGCGTGGACGTCGTGATCCTGACCACGCTGGCAGGCGGTGAGAGCGATGGACTTGGCTGGGATCCGGGTCCGATCGGGCAGCTTGGGGTTCCTGTCGTGCAGGCTCCCATCGCGACGACCTCTCGGGGGGCCTGGGAGGCTTCAGACATGGGGCTCGCTCCGCTCGACGTGGCCATGGCTGTCGCCTTGCCAGAGTACGACGGCCGAATCATCACGGTCCCGATCGCCTTCAAGGAGCTCGTCGACGCTGACGAGGTCTTTGGCGCTCCGGTCCACGCCTACCGGCTCGATCGTGAGCGAGCGAGCCGGGTGCTGCGACTGTCGCAGCGTCTCGGAGCTCTTCGGACCAGGCCCGCTGCGGCGAAGCGTTGCGCGATCGTGCTCTCGGCGTACCCGACCAAGCGGTCTCGCCTCGGCAACGCTGTGGGTCTCGACACCCCGGCGAGCCTCCTGCGCCTGCTCGCGCGGCTGCGCGAGCGAGGTTGGCACACCGAGGTACCCGCGGATGCGAATCAGCTCATGGCCGAGCTCGGGGCGCTGCTCGAGCCGGCGAGCGGCAGCCGACCGTCCAGCGGCGGGGTGCGGGTGCCGGTCGCAGCGTACCGCGCGTGGTACGAGACGCTCGAGCCGGAGCTCCGCTCCGCGGTCGAGGACGCCTGGGGTCCACCCCCCGGAGGCCGCTACGTTGACGGCGACGCCTTCTGGTTTCCCGCGATCGAGCTCGGCTCAGTGCTCGTCGCGATTCAACCTGCGCGTGGCTACGGTGCCGACGCCATCTCGCTCTACCACTCCCCGGTGCTGCCTCCGTCGCACCACTACCTCGCCTTCTACCGCTACCTCGAGGAGGCGGGCTTCGATGCGATCGTGCACCTTGGCAAGCACGGCACGCTCGAGTGGCTGCCCGGCAAGGGTGTGGGCCTCTCGGCGCGCTGCTGGCCAGACATCGCCCTCGGGGAGCTCCCGCTCATCTACCCGTTCGTCGTCAACGACCCCGGTGAGGGGGTGCAGGCCAAGCGACGGTCCCACGCGGTGATCGTCGATCACCTGGTACCGCCGCTGACGCGAGCAGAGAGCTACGGCGCGCTCGCGGAGCTCGAGGTGCTCCTCGACGAACACCAGCGAATCGCTGCGCTCGATCCAGAGAAGTTGCCCGGGATCCGCCGCCAGATCTGGGAGCTGCTCGAGCGTGAGCGGCTCACCGAGGATCTCGGCGCGACTGAACCCCCTGTGTCCGCGGAGGCCTTCGACGAGTTGCTCCTCGAGGTCGACGGCTACCTCTGCGAGCTCAAGGACGCCACGATCCGAGGTGGCCTCCACGTTCTTGGCGAGGCACCGACAGGTGAGGCGCTCGTCGATCTCGTCGCCCAGATCGTGCGTGTGCCCCAGCTCGGCGTGGGGAGCCTCGTCGACGAGCTCGATCGGCGAGAGGGGCGTGAGGGAGACCGCGGCCGAGCAGCGCGTGACGCCGCTGACGGGCGCGTGCACGAGATCCTCTGGGCGCTGAGTGAGGCCGGCTGGGATCCCTGCGTGCTCAGGGATGAGCAGTGGCTCGCGAGCGTCGGGCTGGCTCAGCCGGCACCCGAGCTGCTCGCGGTGCTCGACTGGATCGCATCGTCGCTCGTCCCGCGGATCGCGGCCGCAGAACGTGAGCTCGACGCGGTCGTCGACGCGCTCGACGGCAAGCCGGTGGCCCCAGGTCCGGCTGGAGCGCCATCTCGCGGGATGGCGCACGTGCTGCCGACCGGGCGGAACTTCTACGGCCTCGACCCGCGTGCGGTGCCGAGCCGACTGAGTTGGCAGACGGGGCGGCTCGCCGCGGAGGCCCTCTGTGAGCGGTTTCGGCGTGACACGGGGCGCGAGCTCCGTCACGCGAGCGTGGTCCTCTGGGGGACTGCGGCCCTTCGCACCGGTGGCGACGACGTCGCGCTGGTACTGGCGCTGCTTGGCGTCGAACCTCGGTGGGACGAGGTCTCAGGGCGGGTGGTCGGACTCAGGCTCATCGAGCCAGAGCGTCTTGGCCGGCCCAGGGTGGATGTGACGGTCCGCATCTCAGGACTGTTTCGTGACGCGTTCCAGCATGCCGTCGCGCTCATCGATGAGGCTGTCGAGCTCGTCGCGAAGGCGATCGACGAAGGGGCAGCGAACCCCATCGCTGCCACCGGGGCAGGGCCGCGGATCTTTGGTCCGCCACCGCAGGCCTACGGCTCTGGGGTGCTCGAGGCGATCGAGCACGGTCGCTGGGCGGAGGCGAGCGACCTCGGGCGCACGTGGGCTCGCTACTCGCAGCATGCCTACGGTCGCTCGAGCTACGGAGCGGAGGCGACCGAAGTACTGTGGCAGCGTCTCGGTGACGTCGAGGCCATCGTCAAGGCGCAGGACAACCGCGAGCACGACATCTTCGACTCCGACGACTACCTCCAGGATCACGGGGGCATGATCGCTGCAGCTCGTGCGGCCGGGAACCGGGCAGCGCGCGGCTACTTCGGAGATACCTCACGACCGGCAGAGCCGCGCGTCCGCTCGCTCGAAGAAGAGGCGGCACGGGTGGTGCGTCAGCGGGTGGTCAACCCAAAGTGGCTGGCGGCGATGCGCCGCCACGGCTACAAGGGCGCCTTCGAGATGGCCGCCACGGTCGACTACGTCTTTGGCTACGACGCCACCGCGGGCATCGGTCGAGACTGGATGTACGACGCGATCACGGATCGCTACGTCGGTGACGGCGAGAACCGCGCGTTCCTCCTGCGGGTCAACCCGGCTGCCCTCGCGGCCATCTGCGACCGGCTCCGAGAAGCCGCGATCCGTGGCATGTGGCGCGCAGATCCTGCTCGGCTCGAGATGCTGCTTGAGGCTCGCCTCGAGGCTGAAGGAGCGCAGGAGTGATTCGACTCGACACGGTCGTCGGCAACGACGACGCCAAGCTCGCCCTCGCGCTCGTGGCGGTGGATCCAGCGATTGGGGGGGTGCTCCTCGTCGGCCCGCCAGGTGTCGCCAAGTCGACGATGGCGCGTGGCCTCGCAGTGCTCCTCGGCGACGCGCCCTTCGTTGAGGTTCCGCTCGGGGCGACGGAGGACCGCATCAAGGGGTCGATTGACCTCGCAGGAGCGCTTCGAGGTGGTGAGGTGCGCCTGCGCCAGGGTCTCCTCGGCGCCGCCCACGGCGGCGTGCTCTACCTCGACGAGGTCAACCTTCAGCCGGATCACGTCGTCGACCTCCTGCTCGACGCGGCTGCGAGCGGCGTGAACCGGGTTGAGCGCGATGGCGTGTCAGCGAGTGAGCCGGCGCAGTTCGCCCTCGTCGCAACCATGAATCCAGAGGAGGGAGCGCTGAGGCCACAGCTTCGAGATCGCTTCGCGATGGTCGTCGAGGTCGCTCCGCTCGCTGGTCGAGATGAGCGGCGTCGCGCACTCGAGCGTGCGCTGACGGCGGGCGAGCATCCCGACGAGACTGATCGGCTCGCGATCCAGCTCGCTCGTGCGCGCTTGGCTGAGATCGCGCTCGACGAGTCGTTCGACTGGGTGGTCGACACCGTGCTCGCGGCGGGCGTCGCGTCGCTGCGAGCTGACATCGCGCTCGCCCGCGCCGCGCGAGCTCGTGCGGCGCTCGAAGGGCGCCGTCGGATCGAGCAGGGTGACGTCGCGCGGGTCGCACCGCTCATCCTTGCGGGTCGCCAGTCGGCGGGGACGAGGGGATCAGCGGCAGGTGCCTCGTCGACCACGCTACCGAACGTGGCGCCGACTGGGAGCCGTGGGGCGTCCGCTGCGCCTGACGACACCCGGCCTGGCAGCAGAGCTGGGTCTGCTACAGCTCGCGACGACGGAGCTCGCGCAGAGAGCGTGGCTGGCCAAGCGGAGTCGGCGTCGTCGGCGCGCCAAGGTCAACCTCCACGCGCTGAGAGCGCTCCGTGGGAGGATCCACGCTTCGCGGGCGTCACGAGCGCCCTCCCTCGGCCCCGAAGCCACCGTAGAGGGCTCGGTGCCGAGTCGCACGAGCTGCCGCACGGCGAGCGCGGAAGCGTCTCGCTCACGCGCAGCGTCCTCGCGCGGATCGAGCGAGCGGGAGCGGGGCCGATCGCTCCGGAGGACGTGCGGCGAGTCGATCGTGCTCGGCGTGACGCTCGGTGCGTCATCCTCGTCGTCGACGCATCTGGCTCGCAGTCGTCGGCTCGGTCGGTCGCGATCGCCGCGGCGGTCATCGAGGAGCTCCTCGGCCACGCCTACCAGGCTCGTGCGCACGTTGCGGTGGTGACGGTGAGCGGAGACGGGGCGCAGGTCGTCTTGCGGCCTACGCGGTCGCTCGAGGTGGCGCGTGCCCGGATGGACGCCATCGACCGGCGAGGGCCGACGCCCCTCGCGGCGGGACTGCGTGAGGCGAGCAGGCTCGCTGAGCAGCTACGTCACCGAGGGCTTGAGCCGCTCCTCGTGCTCATCACCGATGGGCGTCCCACCGTCGGTGAGGAGGGCCTCGGGCCCGTCGAGGCGACGCTGCGGGCTGCCGCGGCGCTGCGGCGTCTTGGGATCGAGGGTATCGTGGCCGAGGTTCCCGCTGCCGGTGGCGATGAGCTCGGCGTGTGTCAGCGGCTCGCTGACGCCTCGGGACTGACGCACGTCGTCGCTGAGGAGGCGTAGCGAGTCGCGAGCTCGAGCACAGCGTCGAGCATGGCAGGGTGGAGGCGTCCGGTGTTGGTGTTCTGGGGGCTCGGGTGGTAGCTCGCTAGCAGGTGCCGGCCGTCGGGTAGCGTACGGTCTGCGCCGTGGCGAAACGCGACTGGGACGAGCCCGAGAGCGCGTTGGAGCGCTGACCACGCGACCGAGCCGAGCGCGACCGCGCAGCGCCAGTTCAGCACACTGAGCTCCTCGCGCAGGTAGCTGCGGCACGCCGTGAGCTCCGCGCTCGTCGGTCGGTTGGCAGGCGGGACGCAGCGGAGCGCAGCGCTCAACCACACGCTGCGGAGCCTCAGGCCATCATCCCGGTCGGTCGAGCGCGGCTGGCTCGCAAGCCCGCAGCGCCACAGCGCGCTCACGAGGAACTGGGCAGAGGGATCACCCGTGAACATCCTGCCGTGCGCGTTGGCTCCCCGCAGCGAGGGGGCGAGGCCCACGACGAGGACTGCGGCCTCCGGGTCGCCCCAGCCGGGGACCGGTCGAGCGACCCAGCCAGGCCGCGCGGTCGCGCAGCGCCACTGCGCGAGGCGTGGGCAGCGGTCGCACCTGACGATCTGCTGAGCGAGCGCTCCGAGTCGGTCCACGCCGAGCAGCGTAGCGCGGGAAGCGCGCCGCAGTCCGCTGTGTTACAACTAGTGAGTATCTCACTGAGGTACGAAAGGAGACGAGATGCACGTACTGGGATTGATTGCCCTGGTGGCTCTCGGTATCTGGGTCATCACGGCACTCGGAACCCGGTGGTACAGAGTGGCTGACGAGGCCCGCTCTGCCGTCGCGCTCGTCCTCGGCGTCGTCGTGGCCTGGCTTGCCAACATCGATGTGTGGCGCCTGTGGTCGCTGCCCGACCTGCGCTACGGGTGGGTCGGGGTCACGCTGACC
>SIRY01000033.1 GCA_004366215.1 Actinomycetota bacterium
CGTTCTTGAACGCCATCGCCGTCGTGATGGCGCTCGGTGGGTCGACGAACGCGGTGCTCCACCTCATGGCGATCGCCCGAGAGGCCCGGGTGGACCTGACGCTCGACGACTTCAACCGCGTCGCCGTTCGCGTGCCACACCTCGCCGACACCAAGCCCCACGGCCGGTTCTACATGAGCGACATCGACCGTGTCGGTGGCGTGCCCGTCGTGCTCGGCGAGCTCGCCGGGGCCGGCTTGATCGACACCGACGTGCTGACGGCGACCGGGCGAACCCTCGGCGAGGAGCTCGCTGACTACCAGCCGCCGCGGCCAGATGGCGTCGTGATCCGACCGCTCTCTGACCCCATCCATACCGTTGGAGGTATTGCGGTGCTCCGCGGGAGCCTCGCTCCGAGGGGCGCGGTCGTCAAGGTCGCAGGGATCGACCAGGAGTTCTTCGAGGGGCCAGCGCGGGTGTTCGACCGCGAGGAGGCTGCGCTCGATGCGATTCTCGCCGGTACGATCACGCCTGGCGACGTCGTGGTCATTCGCTACGAGGGGCCCCGAGGTGGGCCAGGTATGCGCGAGATGCTCGCCGTCACGGGAGCGATGAAGGGGGCGGGTCGGGGTGCTGACGCCGCACTCGTGACCGACGGACGCTTCTCCGGAGGCACCCACGGGCTGTGTGTCGGACACGTCGCCCCCGAGGCAGCCGATGGTGGTCCGATCGCCCTCATCCACGACGGTGATCGGATCCGCATCGACGTCGCGCGCCACGCCATCGATCTGCTCGTCGACGACGCGGAGCTTGAGCGCCGTCGGCAAGGGTGGCGACCCCTGCCCCCACGGTACCTCGACGGGGCGCTCGCCAAGTTCGCGGCGCTCGTGCAGGGCGCAGACGTCGGCGCAGTGACCTCGGCAGGTTTCGATGGGGTAGCCGGCTAGCCTTAGCACTGATGGTGCGCGGCTCTCGTTCGATCGTACTCCTTCGATAGGGCACGGCGCCCTCTGGTCGCCGTGCCCGAAGACCTCCCGAGAGGGAGGTCTTTTCTTATATCGCGGCGGTGAGCTGGGGTAGCAGCGGACGCAGAGTCGAGGTGGTTGGGCAGAAGGGGGTGGAGCGTGCGGCTCACAGGGGCACAGGCGCTGGTTCGCGCTCTTGAGATGGAAGGCGTCGACGTCGTCTTTGGACTGCCTGGAGGCGCGATCCTGCCGGTCTACGATCCGCTGCTCGACTCGCCGATCCGCCACGTGCTCGTTCGTCACGAGCAGGGGGCGGGTCACATGGCCGAGGGCTACGCCCAGGCGAGTGGTCGGCCAGGCGTGGCCCTCGTGACGAGCGGCCCGGCTGCGACGAACATCGTGACCGCGATCGCCGACGCCTACATGGACTCGGTACCGATCGTTGTGATCACGGGCCAGGTTGCGACCGGCGCGATCGGCACCGACGCGTTCCAGGAGGTCGACACCACCGGCATCACGATGTCGATCACGAAGCACAACTGGCTCGTGACGGAGCCAGCCGAGGTGCCGCGGGTCGTCGCCGAGGCGTTTCACGTCGCGACGACCGGGCGACCCGGTCCCGTGCTCATCGACCTGCCAAAGGACGTGTCGATGGGTGAGCTCGAGTGGTACTGGCCCCGCCGGCTCGATCTGCCGGGCTACCAGCCGGTCACGAAGGGCCATCCAAAGATGATCGAGCAGGCGGTCGCGCTAATCCAGCAAGCACGCCGTCCCGTCATCTACGCCGGCGGTGGCCTCGTGCGGGCGGGAGCTGAGCGAGAGCTGCGTGAGCTCGTCGATCGAACCGGCATGCCGGTCGTGACCACCCTGCTCGCGCGGGGCGTGATCCCTGACGACCACCCCCGAGCACTGGGGATGCCAGGCATGCACGGCACCTACACGGCAGTCACGGCGATGCAGCACGCTGACCTGCTCGTAGTGCTCGGCGCTCGCTTCGACGACCGCGTCACAGGCAAGGTGAGCGCGTTCGCGCCTCGCGCCAAGGTAGTTCACGTCGACGTCGACCCGGCGGAGCTCGGCAAGGTGCGCCGTGCCGAGGTTCCGATCGTCGGCGACCTGCGCTCAGTGCTCGCTGAACTCCTACGGCGCCTGCCAGACGAGCCGCTCGAGCTCACTGAGTGGCACGAAACGCTGGCTGCGTGGCAGCGTCGCTACCCGCTGTCGTACGAGCCGAGCGCACCCGGGGGGCCGACGAAGCCACAGTACGTGATCGAACGACTGCGTGCGCGTACACCGGAGGACACGATCCTCGTCGCGGGCGTCGGGCAGCACCAGATGTGGGCCTCGCAGTTCTGGCGTTTCAACGCACCCCGCCGCTGGATCAACTCCGGAGGGCTTGGCACGATGGGCTTTGCGGTGCCGGCTGCCATCGGGGCGAAGGCGGCTCGGCCGCGCCAGATGGTCTGGGCGATCGACGGCGATGGGAGCTTCCAGATGACCGCTCAGGAGCTCGTGACCGCGGCTGCGGAGCGTATCCCGATCAAGGTCGCCATCTTGAACAACGGCTACCTCGGCATGGTGCGCCAGTGGCAGGAGATGTTCTACGACGAGCGCTACAGCGAGGTGTACCTCTCGCCGGACCTGCCTGACTACGTGCGCTGGGCGGAGGCGATGGGCGCGGTCGGCCTGCGAGTCGACGGCCCCGATGACGTCGACGCGGCCATCGATAAGGCCAACGAGGTCGACGACCGGCCGGTCGTGATCGACTTTCGCGTCGACACGTTCGAGAAGGTGTATCCGATGGTGCCGGCCGGAGCATCGAACGACGACATCGTGCTGCCGCCGCACCTGCTCGAGGAGGAGGGCTGAGGTGGCCGGCAACCTGGTAGCGATCGGCGGCATTCGTCAACCTCGAAGCGGCCGCCACCACATCCTCTCGGTCCTCGTCGAGAACAAGGCGGGGGTACTCGCTCGCGTCGCGCTCCTCTTCTCTCGGAGGGGGTTCAACATCTACTCGCTCGCCGTCGCCCCAACCGACGACGAGCGCCTCTCGCGGATCACCATGGTCGTTGACGTCGAGACGGCTCCACTCGAGCAGATCACCAAGCAGCTTCACAAGCTCGTCAACGTGCTCAAGATCTCAGAGATCGACCCGTCGGAAGCAGTCGAGGTCGAGGCGATGCTCATCACAGTGGTCGCAGAAGGAGGCTCGCGCTCTCGGGTCCTCGAGCTCGTCGAGCTGTTTCACGGCCAGGTGCTCGACGTCAGCGCCGAGCGCCTCACGCTCATGTTCGCGCTCGCGCCGAGCACGCTCGCCGACGTCGAGGCACTCCTCGGCGAGTTCGGGATCGTCGAGGTGCAGCGCAGCGGTAGGATTGCGCTCGGCCGACTGCCAAAACCAGTCCGTCGAGTGACGCGGCGCGGAAAGGTGAGCTGACCGATGGCAACGATGTACTACGACCGTGATGCGGACCCGTCGATCATCGCGCAGAAAGAGGTGGCCGTCATCGGCTACGGCTCGCAAGGGCATGCGCACGCGCTCAACCTTCAGGACTCGGGGGTTCGAGTCCGTGTGGGGCTGCGACCCGGATCGAGTTCGGCGAGCAAGGCTCGGGCGCACGGCCTCGAGGTGCGTGACGTCCACGAGGCGGTCAGCGGGGCCGACCTCGTCATGCTGCTCGTGCCTGACACCGCCGCACCTGAGCTCTACCGGACGGCGATCGCTCCGCACCTGCGCCCTGGTGCTGCCCTCGCGTTCGCTCACGGCTTCAACGTCCGCTTCGGCCTCATCGAGGCTGGTCCAGACGTTGACGTCATCATGGTGGCCCCCAAGGGGCCCGGTCACTTGCTGCGGCGTACGTACGTAGAAGGTGGAGGCATCCCGTCGTTGATCGCGGTCGCTCAGGATGCCTCGGGGACCGCCCGTGACCTTGCGCTCTCCTACGCGTGGGCCATCGGCTCGACCCGGGCGGGGGTCC
>ML178748.1:0-3268 GCA_004366215.1 Actinomycetota bacterium
CGTCGGGCGGCCGGGCTCAAGCGGCCACCCCCGCGGCCAGGATGCCGCCCATCAGGGCCCGGGAGGCCTCGTCGCAGAGCGCGGCGTAAGCCGCCGAGGTGCGGAAGCTCGGATGCCGCGGGCTGGCTCGCTGCGCGCGGCGCTCGCATCGTTCGAGGTGGCGCCGACGAGCGGCCCGACGTCGTGCTGATTGCGTCGGGGTCTGAGGTCGGGCTGTGTGTTGAGGCTGCAGCGGCCCTGGAGGAGGAAGAAGGCATCGTTGCGCGGGTCGTGTCGATACCGTGGCGCGAACGATTTCTCGCGCTCGAGGACGACGAACGAGAGTCACTCGTCCCGAGTGGTATCCCGCGGCTAGTCGTTGAGGCGGGCGTCGGAACCGGATGGGAGGTGCTCCTGCAGCCTGGCGACAGGCTCTACAACCTCACCCGCTTCGGGCTCTCTGCTCCGCTCAAGGACGTACAGGCGGCTCTCGGGTTCACTCCAGCTGACATCGCCGACGCTGCTGCTGAGCTCGTCGTAGAGGGGTCGTTCCTGCGGCGCCCGGTCCACCTCGTCTCTGAGCTGCTTGCTGCGACCGAGGCAGCGGCCGTGGCGGTGCAGGATCTCGTCGGAGATGGCGACCGCAACGCGGCTGACCAGGCGGCCGTCTCTGCGATGCGGCGTGCGCTCAAGTCGTTGCCAGCCCGTGCCACCGTCGTCGTCGGGGAGGGGGAGAAGGACCGCGCACCGATGCTCTACGTGGGGGAGCGACTTGGCACGGGCACGGTCGCGGTAGATCTCGCCGTCGACCCTCTCGAGGGGACGGCATACGCTGCGAGCGGACGAGAAGGCGCGGTGTCGGTGTTGGCTGCGGCGCCGAATCGGGGTCTGCACCCGCTCCCTGGGTGGTACCTCGAGAAGCTGGTGGTCCCTGCTGAAGCGGCGGGTGTCGTCGACATCGAGGCGCCACTCGTCGAGAACGTTCGGCGCGTTGCGCACCGCTTGGGTCTTGGGATCGCCGAGACGCCGGTCGTCGTGCTGGCTAAGCCACGTCACACGGAAGCGATCCGGGCGCTGCGTGCAGCGCACATCCCGGTCGTTGAGATTCCAGACGGTGACGTCATGGCGAGCCTGCGCGTGCTGACGGGAGATCCTCGGATGCGCCTGCTCTGGGGCATCGGAGGTACTCCGGAGGGCGTCATCACAGCCGCTGCTGCGCTCGCGCTCGCGGGGCAGATGCAAGCGAGGCTACGGCCGCAGCGAGACGAGGAGCGGGCGCTGCTCGACGCGTGGCGGCCAGATTGGGAGACGTTGCGCTTCGAGGCGAGCGATCTCGCTCATCCAGAGTCCGTCGTCGTCGCGTCGTCCGTCACCGGCGCGACGCCGCTCGCACCGCCCTCACCACATGCTGACGGCTTCGTCATCGAGAGTCTGTGGATCGAGCCGGGTCAGTTCGGTACGGTCCGGCGAGTCGTGAGCCTCCACCGAGAGGAGGACGCGTGATCGACGTGCTGCGAAAGGAACCGCCAATGCCACACCGGGTGGCCGCGATCCAGAAGGCAACGGCGAGGGAGGCACACCCGACCCGAGTCGCGATGCTCGCCATCGCGGGCGACTCTGCGTCTGGGAAGACCACCCTGACGAAAGGGATCGTCCAGGCGCTCGGTCAGGAACGAATCGCTTCGTTCTGTACCGACGACTACCACCGCTACGACCGCGAGGAGCGCAAGGGGTTGCCGTTTACGCCCCTGCACCCCGAGTGCAACTACCTCGACATCCTCGAGCAGCACCTACAGCTCATCTCGCTCGGCCAGCCGATCCTCAAGCCGGTCTACCACCACTCCAACGGGACGTTGGGGCGGCCCGTTCTCTTTGAACCTAAAGAGATCGTGATCATCGAGGGCTTGTTCCCGCTGTGGTCGAAGCTCTCGCGCGCCACCTTCGACGTAACTGTCTACCTCGACCCCCCTGAAGACGTGCGCCGGCGCTGGAAGGTTCAGCGTGACACGTCGAAGCGAGGTTACACGACCGAGCAGGTGCTCGCCGACCTCGAGCGACGTGAGCCCGAATCCGAGGCGTTCATCCGGCCGCAGCGACGTCACGCCGACATCGTGATCTCGTTCGCTCCCGTCGAGGGGAGGACGAGCGGAGACGAGACGATGAGCGCCACGATTCTGCTACGCCCCACCATCCCTCATCCGGACTTGTCGTCAGTGCTGACGAGTGACACGCGTGAGTCGGTACACCTCAAGCTCATTCGCGACCAGGACGGCAAGCCGGTCGATGCGCTTCACGTCCATGGGCACGCGCCGGAGGAGGTCACTCGGGTCGTCGAGCAGGTCCTGTGGGAGCACATTGGCCTCAGCGGTGACATTCCCGAGCCACTCGGGCTCATCGCTCCCGGGAAGCGTTCGGCCCCGCTCGCGATCGCGCAGCTGTTGCTCATCCACCACCTCATCCACGCCTAGACTCGCCGTCGCGGTTACGGAGAGCCGCGTACGAGAACCGGCGAGCGTTCCTGGTGCGACGGCTCTACGTCGCGAGGGCAGTACGGCAGCCGGGGTCAGGCGGTGTGAGAGACGCGTGTGCGGCCACAGAGTCGTGAGGGTTGGTGGCCGGCAGCGCCTACGTCCGCAAGTGGGCCTCCTCGCGAGGGTGCTCCGCTGTTCAACCAAGGCTGGCACGAGGCGGAGTCGATCTCGCGATGGCGGTCCGCGAGGGTGCGTGTGGCTCGCTCGACCCGCTGCGCGCGCCGTGGCCCACGACGGTGCGGCGAGCCGACAAGCTGTACCCCAGTGGTTAGGCCGGGGAGCGTCGAACCGGCAGACTGGAGGAGAGGTCGTGGGGTGAGGCAGCGCGACGCCAAGCGCGGAGAGGAGCGACGCGTGGTCTGCCGCGGCTCGCAGCTCAGCCCGCCCCGGGACGGAGGTGGTGCCGGCCTGGTGCCCCTAGCGCCACCCGCTTCGCGCCTCAAGCGATCGACGTGGCCGCCCGCGATCGTCGAGGGGCGCGGTCGCTCCTCGGAGTGAGGAGGTGTCCTCGCAGCGGCCCGGCGGTAGGGGAGGTGATGTTTCGTGGCTGGAGGCAGCCTGAGATGCCCAGTTCACAGCACGCGCCGCACATGACGCGGACGCAGCTTCGCTGCCTCGTCGCGGTGAGCGAGACCGGGTCGGTCGCCGCGGCTGCACGGCGACTCGTCGTGAGCGCAGCTGCGGTCTCCGCGGCGGTGGCGTCCCTCGAGCGTGAGGTCGGGGTTGCGCTGCTCGAGCGCGGCGGGCGGGGCGTCCGC
>ML178748.1:3278-6174 GCA_004366215.1 Actinomycetota bacterium
CCTGACAGCAGCCGGCGAGCTCCTCGTCGACTACGCGCGTACCATCGACGGCCTCGAGGAGGAGGCCCTCGTGCGCATCCGCCAGCTCGCAGATCCATCGGCCCGAGTCCTGCGGATCGGAGCTGTGGCGACCGTCGCTGAGGAGCTCCTCCCACGCTGGCTCTCAGACTTTCGGACTCGCTATCCGCGCGCGAACGTGCACCTCGAGGTGGCGAACAAGGCTCGTCTGCTCGAGCTGCTCCGAGCCCACCGCCTCGACGTCGTCGTAGCGGGGCGCCCAGGGAACGAGGCGGGCCTTCGCATCGTCGCGACGCGCCCTCACGAGCTCGTCCTGTGCGCTGCTCGCGAGTGGGCGTCGCGGTGGTTCGGAGACGATGTGAGCGTGCTCACCCCTGAGCGAGCGGCGCAGGTCACCTGGCTCCTGCGCGAGCCGGGATCGGGAACGCGGGCGTCGGCCGAGGAGGTCCACCTCGCTCTCGACATTCAGCCGCCATCGTTGACGATCGGCTCGAACCTCGCCATCAAGCGCGGGGTGGAGCTCGGCCTTGGCGTGGCCGTCCTATCGAGCGACTTGGTGGCACGCGAGATCGAGCAGGGGCTGCTCGTGTCGCTCGCCCTCGGACCGCTACCTTCGATGCGTCGCTGGTGCCTCGTCGTCGGACCGGACGGCGCCCCTGACCCGGTTCGGGACTTCCTCGAACCCCTTCGCGCTCAGGGGGAACTAGAGATCCCCCCGGTGATCACCGAGGGTGCGGGCTGAGCTCGTCGCGGACGCGCGTAGCGTACGAGGTGCGTGGTTGGGACCCCGTGTCCTCAACCGTGTTCGTCGAAGGTAGTGCGGAAGTGGCATCCCCGCAGGGCGGTTGCGTGACGGCCGTCGCTAGTGGCACCAAGGAGGCGTCGTGGACGATATCCGTTCAGTGGCAGCTGCACTCGTCGAGTCCCCGAAGGGAATTCTGGCAGCTGATGAGAGCAGCCCCACGCTGACGAAGCGGTTCGATGCGCTCTCAATCGCCTCAACTCCTGAGACGCGCCTCGCTTGGCGTGAGATGCTCTTCTCGACGCCGAACCTGTCGCAGTGGATCGCCGGCGTCATTCTCTACGACGAGACGTTCCGGCAGCGGACCTCAGAGGGGACGCTCATCCCGGAGTTTCTCGCGGCACGGGGGATGATGCCGGGGATCAAGGTCGACACGGGTGCGAAGCCGCTTGCGGGCACCCGCGGCGAGCTGGTCACGGAGGGGCTCGATGGCCTTGGGCCTCGTCTCGAGGCCTACCGCGCCGAGGGAGCTCGCTTTGCGAAGTGGCGAGCCGTGCTGACCATCGGTGAGGGGCGGCCGAGCCGCCAGTGCGTGCACGCGAACGCCCACGCGCTCGCGCGCTACGCTTCGCTCTGCCAGGAGCACGGCATCGTTCCGATCGTCGAGCCTGAGGTGCTCATGGAAGGCGACCACTCGCTCGAGCGGTGCGCTGAGGTCACCCGAGTGGTGCTCGATGCGGTCTTCGCGGAGCTCCGTGAGTTCAACGTGGACTTTCGGGCGATGGTGCTCAAGCCGTCAATGGTCGTGCCCGGCGTGCTCGCGGATCCGGTCGGAGTTGACGAGGTTGCGGCGGCGTCAGTCGCGGTGTACCGCGACGCGGTGCCGGCCTCGGTCGCTGGCATCGCCCTGCTCTCTGGAGGGCAGTCAGATGCGACGGCGACGGCACACCTTGCTGCCATGAATCGCATTGGTTCGCTGCCATGGCCGATCACCTTCTCGTTCGGGCGTGCGCTGCAGGACGAGCCGATGCGAGTCTGGCGAGGTGACGCGCGCAACGCGGAGGCTGCTCAGGCTGCACTCGCGCGACTCGCAGCGGCGAACTCGCAGGCGACCGAGAACCGGTAGCACTGAGCGCACCGCTGCGAGGTAGGCTCCTGGAGCGTGGAGCAGGAGCTGTCGGTGGATCGCGAGGCGTTCAACCTCCTCGTCGAGGAGGTGGGTGCGCTCGAGGCCGAGGCGGACGCACTGCTCGAAGCGGTGTCTGCCACGCTTCGGCGAGAGGATGGCGTGAGTGCGCGTCGTCGTTGAGCTCCTCGGGCCTGTCAGGGAGGCTCTTGGAGCATCGTCGATCGATGTCGACGTCGCCGAGGGTGCGACTGTGCGCGAGCTCGTTGCCGTGCTCGTCGAGCGAGGAGGAGAGGGGATTCGGCCGCTTCTGTCGCGTTGCCGCTGGGCTGCGGGCAGCAGAGTTGTCGATGAGGATGAGCCGCTCGATACAGCGGTGACCATGACGGTGATTCCCCCAGTGAGCGGGGGCGACGGTGCCGGTACGCATCATCCTCGTCGATGACCACCAGGTCATTCTCGACGGCGTCCGCGCCATGCTCGCGGCCTTCGAGGATAGGATCGTCGTCGCCGCGACGGCGAAGACTCGCCAGGAGCTCTTCGACGCGCTCGATGCGACTACGTGCGACCTCATCGTGACCGACGCGAGGCTGCACAACGACTCCGGCTTTGAGATCGTCGAGGAACTCCTACGGCGGGGCGTCACGACGCCGGTGGTCTTCTACAGCGCCTACGACGATGAGGCCTACCTCTTTCGGGCTCTGCGCGCGGGTGCGCGCGGGTACCTCCTCAAGCAGGCCTCCGGCGAGGAGCTCGTCGTGATGCTCGAGCGGGCGGCTGCGGGTGAGACCATGATCGACAGCACCCTCGCAGGTCGCGTCGCATTGCTCGCCGCGCGCCTGCAGTTTGGGGAGTTCTGGCCGGGCGCACACCTCGGACTGACTCAGCGAGAGAGCGAGATCCTCGACCTCGTGGTCAAAGGTCTCTCGAACCGTGACATCGCTCAGCGGCTCTTCCTCGGCGAGGAGACCGTGAAGAGCCACCTCTCCTCGATCTACCGCAAGCCCAAG
>ML178748.1:6184-8962 GCA_004366215.1 Actinomycetota bacterium
ATGCATGCCGATCGCGTGGCGCATGTCTTTCTCGAGGTCGACGAGGCAAACCGGGCAGCGATCGCGCTCTATCGCAGGCTCGCAGAGCTACTTGTCGCGCCACTCACCGTGAGCGAAGTTGCGAGTCGGACTGCTGCGGTCGCCGTCGAGGCCGTCGGCGCAAGCGTCTGCTTCGTGCACGCGGTCGACCACGAACGAGGTCGTCTCACTCTCATTGGAGCTACGCCTCCCTTCGACAGCGTGGTGGGACGGATCCAACTCGGCCTCGGCGACGGCATCGCAGGCTGGGTCGCGCAGACCGGGCAGCGGGCCGTGGTGCCAGACAAGTGGGCCGATCCCCGGTACCGCTACATTCCGGAGCTCGGCGGCGAGCACTTCACGTCGCTCGTGTCGGTACCCCTCGCCCGTGAGGGCGAACGCACCGTCGGTGTGCTCAACGTGCACTGGCGTGATGAGGTACGAGAGCTCGACCGTCAAGCCGAGGTCATTGAGGCCGCAGGACGCTTCCTCGTCGGCGCGCTGGAGCACGCGCTGCTCATCGAGCGTCTTGCCGCGAGCGAAGCGGAGCTCGAACGGTTTGCGACCGAGCTGATTCGTGCGCAAGAGTTCGAACGTCGTAAGATCCAGCTCGACCTCCACGACGGCGTCGCCCAATCGCTCCATGCCGCCTCGTACCGTCTCGAGGGGCTCCGACATCGAGCATCGGGCGATCTGGCTGAGGAGCTTGCGGCCATCCGAACGCTGATCCGCACGGCCACTGATGAAGTCAATCGGATCGTCCGTGACCCTGGGCGTCAGGTGCTCGAAGACTTCGGCTTCGCTGATGCGCTGCGCTCGCTAGCGCACGCGTACCCCTCGCTCGAGGTCCACCTCGACCTCGACGTGGACGACGTCGGCCTGCTGCTCGAACCAGAACGAAGCCTGGCGGTCGTCCGGATCTGCCAGGAAGCCCTGAACAACGTCGTGAGTCACGCACAGGTCTCGAAGGCGGAGCTGCGCGCCCGACGCGTCGCAGACATGCTGGTCGTAGCCGTCAGAGATCGGGGCGTTGGGTTTGACGTCGAGACGGTTGCGCCCGGCAGGCTCGGACTTGCGAGTATGCGCGAGCGTGCCAAGCTGCTCGGCGGCACGATCGAGGTCTTCTCCCGTGAGGGTGGCGGGACGCTCGTGAGACTCGAGGTGCCTCTTGCGCGAGTCCGCTAGCCGGGCGAGGCCTCCCGGGGTGCCTCGAGGTACGGCGACCGTCCTCAGCCGACGGCGAGTTGGTTGGGAGCCGTGGCCGAGCGGTGCGGCGACTCCGCTCGAGCGAGCACTAAGTGATGGCGCCAGTCGTCATCGGGCGGCGACGAGCTCCGCCGTCGCGAGCGTCGTCGCCACTGAGGCGTCGAGCCGAGCGCTGCCCGTCGAGACCGTCCCTCGGGGGGTGGCGTCGTCGTGAGACCTCGGGCGTGGCGGCTGAGCAGGAGCGTCCCACGAGCTCGCTCGAGGCGTGGCGCACGGTGGCAGGCTCGCGAGGCACCCGGGGGCGCGCAACGACCGCCGTCGCCCGGTGCTCGAGAGCATCGCAAGCCCTCCCTCGAGGGGCCCACGCTGAGCGGTCGACGACGCGTGAGCGCCGCGTGGCTTCGAAGCCGCCGACTGAGATCCGCAGGGGGCTACGGCGACGAGGATGTCTGGCGGCGTCTCGGTGGCTGGACGTGGCTCGTCGTCGCGCTGCTCCTCCCTACGTCCATACCGGCCTTCGTGGTCGGCCACTGGGCCTTGCGCCTGTCGGATGCGCTGTTCCTCGTCACGTCGCTCGGTGCTGTGCTGACCCGGCGGCGTCTTGGGCACTGGGCCTACGTCCTCGTGACCGCTGCTGGCACGGTGGGAGCGTTGCTCGAGCTCGTCGTCGCTCCAGCGGCGGTCACGGTGATCGCTCAACCCTCGCTCGTGCGCGCAACGGCCCTTGGCTTCGGGATCGTTGGGAGCTACTGTCTGAGCTTCCTCGGCGGCATCGTCGGTCTCGCTGGGCTCGTCGGCATGCTCGCTGTCGTCCTCGTCGTCGGGGGCGTCACCGACCTCGGAGCGGCGCTCGCCGTGCTTGTGGCCGCGATCGCGGGCTACGCCATGCACTCGGTGGTAGAGCGGCACGTGCATCGAGAAGAGGAGCTGCGCGTCGCAGCGCTCATCGATCCCCTCACGGGACTCGGCAACCGCCGGGCGCTCGAGGCGGAGTTCCCGGCCTTCGTGACGGGGGCCTTCGACGGTGGTCGTTCGCTCTTCGTCTCTATCTGGGACCTCGACGACCTGAAGTTCACGAACGACGTCCTCGGGCATACGGCGGGTGACGATCTGCTGCGACGCTTTGCGACCACTCTCCGCGAGACGCTGCACCCGTCGGATCGCGTCTTCCGTATCGGCGGTGACGAGTTCTGCTGCCTGCACGTCGGGCTGCGTGACGGAGACTCGATCCTCGCCCGTGTCAGCGCGGCGTTTCCGGGAGTCTCGGGAGGCTTCGCCGAGGTGGTCGACGGATCGCTCGAGTCGGCGCTCGGGGCAGCGGACTCGCAGATGTACGCGAGAAAACGTCGACGTCGAGGCGCATCCGGGGCGTGACCGTGCTAGCGTATGGTTGCTCCTCGGAGCAGAGCCGCCTCCAGGCAACCGTGAGCGTGGAGTGCTGTCGCCAGACAGCAGTTGGCGGCGCCGAGGCGCAGCTGTATGACAGATGCTCAACGCAGACGTCGTTGGCGCCGCGCCCTCGCGGCTCCGGCGCTGCTTGGCAGCGCCGGTTTT
>SIRY01000037.1 GCA_004366215.1 Actinomycetota bacterium
GGGCGCTCACCTTGGCCAGGTGACCTAGCCGACCTCCATCAGGCTGGCAACGATCTGGCCAAAGTGACGCGCCGCGATCGCGGCCGCGCCGTCCACGAGGAGTGCGACCTCGGGGTCTCGCACTCGGTAGCGGCGCTGGCGACCATCTCGTCCTGCGTGGATGAGTCCCGCATCGACGAGACACGACAGGTGGACAGAGGTGCGACCTTGTGAGAGCCCGGTGATGCGCCGACACTCCATCGAGTTGAGCTCGCCGTGCTCGAGCAACGCCCGCATGAGCCTGACTCGGGTCGGATCTGCGAGCGCTCCAAACAGTCGCGCGAGAACGGCATCCACCTCTCCCCCCCGGACGACGTCGTCGAGGGGGACTCGCAACCGAGGGTTCTCCGTGCTCGTCATCACACCTCCACCTCGAACAACCGGTGGATGATCTCGCTCACGACCTCCGGCTCCGTCGCGAGGTTCAGCCGCATCCAGTCGGTCCAACCCGATGGGGCGAAGGTCTCTCCTGCAGAGACGACCACGCCGCGGCGCCGCGCCCACTGCGCCGCGGTCTCGCCTGCCAGGCCATCGACCTGGACCCAGAGCAGATACGTACCCTCGGGGCTCGTGGTCGAGGCGTGAGCCGTTCTCGCGCAGGCCTCGACGGTCCTCGCGATGTTCTCGTCGAGACGTTCGTTCGTCATCGTCAGCCAGTCGCCCCCAGCTTCCCAGCCGACAGCCGCCGCGAGGAGGCCGAGTGGACTCGCCACCCCGCGCCGATGTGGTTCGACGCGACGCAAGCGAGCCGAGAGCTCGCCAGCGCCGGGCTCGATGTGCGCTGCCTTGAGGCCCGCGATGTTGAACGTCTTCGTCGCGGCCGAGAGACTCACAGCACGCTCCACGGCCGGGTGGTCGAGGCTCACGAACGGCACGTGCTGACGCCCTGCTCGCAGGAGATCCGCGTGGATCTCGTCGGCGATCACGACGAGGTTGCACCGAAGCGCCACCTCGGCGATCGCCGTGAGCTCGCCCGCGCTCAGCACGACCCCGGTCGGGTTGTGGGGGTTGCACACGATGAGTGCCTGCGCACCTGAGGCGCGCGCCGCCGCTTCGAGGCGGTCAGGATCGATGCGGAAGCCCTGCTCCGGCTCGAGTACGACCGGCTCGACCTCTCTGCCGAGCGCAGGGGGCAGCGAGAGGAACGGAGGGTACGAAGGGACGGGCACGAGGATGCGTGCGCCCGGGTCGGTCAGCGTCTCGATGCTGAGCGCGAGCCCACCGAGCACGTCCTCGACGGTGATGAGCTCACGAGGAACGTGGCCGTAGCGGGCCTTCGACCAGTTCGACCACGCAGCCCCGTAGCGCTCCTCGAGGGACCCCGAGCTGTAGCCGACGTCTCCACGCGCCACCGCATCGCCCACCTCGCGACGGACAACCTCAGGCGGCAGAAAGTCCATGTCCGCTACCCAGGCCGGCACGAGCGGGTGGGGCGCGAGCTCCCACTTCACGCTCAGCGGTCGGCGCGCCCGCACCGCCGCGATGACGGCGAGCCGCTCTGGCGCGGGGAAGCCCAACTCTCGCGTGGTCACGCCGTCATGCTACGGCACCCAGGCGATGTCCGGCGTTGTGCACATCAACCGAATGGATGATGCTCTGTGGCTATTCGGATGACCGGTAATCGATGATCGCTCCGACGCGCGCCCGCTGGAGCGCTGCCCAGCGTGCCGACGGCCCCACCCAGGGCAGACCAGCCCTCGTGAGTAGCCAGCCAGCCAGCGCCGGGTTGCGAGCGAGGACGGGACCGTGAAGGTACGTCCCGATGATCGAGCCGCACACGACGCCGTCGACGCCACCGCCGTTGCCAACTCCCACCAAGACGCGCCCGAGAGGTTGCGCTCCCTCCTCGAGCTCTGTTCGCCCCCAGTGGTTCTCAAAACCGCTCAGGTAGGCTCCGAGCGGTAGCGTCGGGCTGCTCAACACGTCGCCGACGGCTCGTTGACCCCCGCCCACCGAACGGACCGGCAGCAGACCGAGACCCTCGTGCTCGCGGCCTGCGGCGACGAAGGACCGACCAAGGAGCTGCAATCCAGCGCAGACGGCGAGCACCGGGCGACCGGCGCTGACGACCTCGCTGAGCGCTCCATCGAGCGCAAGCCGTCGAGCAGCGAGGACCTGGGGCGCGTCCTCCCCGCCACCCACGATGTAGATCGCGCCGTCCCGCGGCAGCGGACCGTCGGCCCGCGCGTCGACCACCTCGACCGGATGGTGCGCTCGGCGCAGCGCGTGAGCGAGCATGAGCGCGTTACCTCGGTCTGCGTAGGTGCCGAGCAGATCCGGGTAGACGACGACGATGCGCGCGGGGTTCACCGCCGCGTCGCTCCGAGGGCTACGCGCTCCGTCGGCCACGAGCCGGGCGCGGTCCGATCGATGACCGCTCCGAGCCGCGCGAGCGAGCGCTGCACGTCCCAGAAGGCCGTGTAGTTCGCGACGACGATGACGGGGCCGTGAGCCGAGGCCAGCTCGACGGCTTCACCGATGGAGCGCGCGTCGACCGGTTCGTGACCTGCGACCTCGAGTCGAAGCGCGAGGTCCGCTGCGCGGGTCCCACCCACCACGATCGATCGAGGTTGCAGCCGTTCCCACGGAGCATCCCAGATCCACGACGGATCACGCCCGTCGGCGACCCGATCGTTGAGGACCGCGACCATTCCCCCGCGCCACGCCTCGAGGAGCTCGACGAGCGCGTCGACGCCCGCTGGATTCTTCGCGAGCACGGTGCTCACGCGGGGCGCTCCTCGCAGCCGCGTCAGCCGCCAGGTCGAGAACCGTCCCTCGAGGTCGAGGCGGGCGCCCTCGAGACGAGCGAGCACGCTGCTGACCGATCGACCCTCAACGGTCGCGACCGCGACCCCCGCGCAGAGCGCGTTAAACGCGTTGAACGACCCTGGCGGCGCACCTCGAAGGCTGACCCGGCCCTCCGGGCCGTGGGCCTCGCCGTCGTCGCCGATCCACCAAGACGCCGGGGGTTCTGCGAGGCCACACGCACCGCAGCGCCAGCTACCACCCTCGACGTCGATCGCCTCGCCACAGCGTGGGCAGGCCGACGCGTCGCGAGTCCAGGTCTCACGTGGTCGGACCCACAGCTGGCGCCGGAAGTGCAGCGCCCCGGCGACGACGACCGGATCAGCGGCGTTGGCGACGACCACGTCGACGTGGGGCGCGCTCTCAGCGATTCGCTGGGCAAGCCGGCGAACCTCGAGGGCGCGGTCGAGTTGGTCGCGGCTGAGGTTGAGCCAGACGAGCACGGCGGGCTTCAGCGCGGCCGCCACCGCCGGGACGTAGGCCTCGTCCACCTCGAAGACGCCGAGCCGAGCGTGCGGATCACCGCGAGCGAGCGCGCCCGCGATCCCAAACGGGAGGTTCGCGCCACGGTTGCTCACCGTCGGCTCGCTCGCGAGGGCCGCAGCGAGAGCCGTCGTCGTCGACTTGCCGTTCGTGCCGGTGACGAGCAGCGTCGTAAGGCGCCTGCCCGCCTGCTCGAGGATGTGGGGCTCGATCGCGAGTGCGGCACGACCAGACAGCGCCGTGCCGGCCCCACGGCCGCTCAGGCGAGCGCCGAGCGCCACTCCCTGCGCGACCGCTGACGCGAGTCGTCCACGAAGTCGCTCCACCAGGTCGAGGCTAGTGCTCGAGGAGCCGTCGCACTCCTCGCTCTGCTCGCCGCCTCGCGCCGCTAGAACAGTGGTCGCGACAACGTAGAAGGAGCCGGCTGGGGGGAAGCCGGCTCCTTGAGAATGCAACGGTCTCTGTTGGGGGGGAACCATCCCGTTGCTACGTATCACGATAGTGGCGCAAGCGCCGCGCTATGAACAGTTCTGATGATAGCAAGGATCACTTTTTCCGATAGGAGGTGAGGTGGAGCTCAAGCAGCTACGTTCGCTCCTTGCGGTCGAGGAGGCGGGGAGCTTCTCGGGCGCTGCCGACGCCCTCGCCACCGTGCAGTCCAACGTGTCAGCGCACGTCTCCAAGCTCGAGCGAGAGCTCGGCGTCGTCCTCGTCGACCGGCGCACAGGCCAGCTGACGGCCGAAGGTGAGATCGTCGCCAAGCGAGCACGCCACCTCCTCAGCGAGATCGCGGAGATCTACGAGGACCTCGCGCTCCACGGCTCTGACGCCACAGGGAGGGTCCGGCTCGGCATGATCGCCACGGTCGCGAGCTGGCTCCTACCGCCGCTGCTCGAGCGACTCGGCCGCGAACACCCGCGCATCGAACTCGAGGTGGCCGAGGGAACCGCCGCCTCGCTCCAGCGCCGACTCCACAGCGGGGGTGTGGACCTCGCCGTCTTGACCAACCCCATCCGCTACGAGGAGCTCACCTTCACGACGCTGCTCACGGAGCGCTACGTCCTCGTCGTACCAAAGACCCACCCCATGGCGTCAGCTCGATCGCTCCAGGTCGCCGAGGCGGCGTCGCTCCCCATGCTCGTTCCCCCCGTCCACGTGGGTTTCCGCGACGAGCTCGAGGCGATCGTCGCGAGCCGAGGCGCGCGCCTCAGCGTGATCGCCGAGATCGACGGCCTCAACGTCATCGCGGCCCTCGCCCTCCGAGGCTTCGCCCCCGCCATCCTGCCCGCGAGTGCGGTCGAGGTGGTCGCACACCACGCCGAGACGGTCGCCATCGAGCTCGCAGACGTCCCGCCTCGCCAGATCGGCCTCGCGCGCCACCGCAACCACCTCCAGAGCGCTGCAGCGCGCGCGGTCGGCGCGGTGCTAGTCGGGCTGCCACATCGCCTCCCGCGACACGCGCTGCCAACCGGCGTGACGCCAGCGTCACGCGGCGCTCACGGACCGACGTCATGATATTCACATCGTTATTGGTTTGTCAATAGTGAGACAACTTGCAGGGGGTGCGTTGCCTCGAGCGACGCGTCGTGGCACCATGAACGAGTCGCCGACGGAGTGGCCAAGGGCCGAGAGGAGGAGCCGTGGCAGGACTGTGCGATGGTCGGGTCGTCGTCATCACCGGCGCGGGGCGTGGGATCGGGCGCGCTCACGCGCTCGCCTTCGCCGCCGAGGGCGCTCGCGTCGTCGTCAACGACCTCGGTGCACAGGTCGACGGTACCGGCTCGTCGACCGGTCCGGCGGGCGAGGTCGTCGAGACCATCCGAGCCGCCGGAGGCGAGGCGATCGCCAACGGTGACGACGTCGCAAGCTGGGAAGGCGCACAACGCCTGCTCAACGCCGCACTCGAAGCCTTCGGGCACGTCGATGTGGTCGTCAACAACGCTGGCATCCTACGCGATCGCATGATCGTCAACATGACCGAGTCCGAGTGGGACGACGTGATCCGCGTCCACCTCAAGGGCACCTTCGCGATGACGCGGTGGGCCGGTGCCTACTTCCGAGAGCGCGCCAAAGCCGGCGAGACGCTCGATGCGCGCATCATCAACACGACGAGCGCGTCAGGGATCTACGGCAACGTCGGCCAGGCGAACTACGGAGCGGCCAAAGCGGGCATCGCATCTCTCACCATCATCGCGGCCATGGAGCTCGGCCGCTACGGCGTCACGGTCAACGCCATCGCACCCGTGGCGCTCACCCGCATGACCGAGAACCTCGGCATCGTCGCACCTGACGACGAGCAAGCCAGAGCAGCGCTCGCACCAGACAACATCTCGCCGCTCGTGGTATGGCTCGGATCGGCACGCTCGGCTGGCATCACCGGCCGTGTCTTCGACATCGCCGGCCACCACGTCGACGTCGCAGAGGGCTGGCACGCCGGCCCCGGGGCCGAAGCCAAGGGCGTGCGCTTCACCTACGGTGAGCTCGACGAGCTCATCCCTCAGCTGGTCGCGCAAGCTCGGCGGAACGCCGACATGAGCGGCCATGAGCCGCCACCTCCGCCGACCGCCTAGGCTTGGTAGTCGGAGTGGATGCCGAACGCGCCCTGTATCGTTCCCCGTCGATCGACGCAGCCGTCCTCGAGCTCTTCGCCCTCGTCAGCGACGGCTTCTCCGGCGCCAAAGAGGCGTTCCTCCACGAAGACCATGAGATCGTTCGGCGGCTCATTCAGCGAGAGCGGACGATCGACGCTCGCTACCTTGCGCTCGAGCGAGAGGTGAACGCCCGCCTGCTCGCCCCCGATCGCACGCCCGAGGCCGTCCACTACCTCGTCACCATCGTGCGCATCATCCCGGAGCTCGAGCGCTCGGGAGACCTCACGGAGCACATCGCTCGCAAAGGGGCGCTCGGCCTCGTCCGTGCCCTCGGGCCGCGGGCGCGCGGCCTACTCGAGTCGATGGCGGAGCTCGCGCTCGAGATGTGGCAAGCGACCGCCGTCGCCTTCGAGCTCGCTGATCCGAGCGTGGCCCGGCGCGTCAACGAGCTCGACGAGGCGCTCGACGACCTCCACGTCGCCTTCAGCACCGAGATCGCGTCGACGTGCTCGTCCATCTCGACCGCGATGGATCTTGCGCTCGTCGCGCGCTTCGTCGAGCGCTTCGGCGACCACGCGGTCAACCTGGCCCGCTCGAGCGCGACGCTCACGACGCTGACGACCCCGATGCCAAAGCGCGAGCTCCAGAGCCCCGCTGACCCTGAGCGCTAGTCGTCGGGCAGCGGAGACGCCTCGCCACGCACCCGGCGGCGCTCTTCGAGGCGCGCACCGAGCGCCGCGATCTCGCTGCGGTGGTGCATGCCAAGCTTGGCGAGGATGTTCGACACGTAGTTCTTCACGGTCTTCTCGGCAAGGAAGACGGTCGCGGCGATCTCACGGTTCGTCTTGCCTTCCACGATCAGGTCGAAGATGCGACGCTCCTGCGGCGAGAGTGCCGCGAGCGGATCGTCGTCGCTCGCCACAGGGTGCCGGATGCGCTCGATGAGCCGAGACGTCAACGCCGGGTCGATGAGGCTCTCCCCCGCTGCGACGCGTGCGACCGCGTTGAGCAGCTCGTCAACGCGCACCCGCTTGAGCAGGTAGCCCGACGCACCGGCCATGATGGAGGCGAAGAGCGCCTCATCGTCGGCGTACGACGTCAGCATGAGGCACCGAAGGGCGGGGATGGCAGCGCGAAGCTCACGGCAGAGCTCGACGCCGCTTCCGTCAGGAAGGCGAACATCGAGGAGCGCGACGTCAGGCGACGCTATGGGGACACGCGTCCGCGCATCCTCAGCGGTGCCGGCCTCACCGACGACCTCGAAACGCTCGTCCTCTGCGAGCAGCCGTGCGATGCCGCGGCGAACCACCTCGTGGTCCTCCACGAGGAAGACGCGTACCACGCGAGGCAGCCTACCGCCCCACGAGGGGCCTCGCGGTCTTCAGGCGCGCTCTCGGACCACGACCACCGGAATCGGCGCGTGGTGCACGAGCTGGTCGCTCACGCTCCCAAGGAGCAGTGACGTGAAGCCTCCATGGCCACGAGCACCGACGACGAGCAGATCCGCTTGCTCGCACAGCTCGATGAGCCGTGAGGCGGGGTTCCCCTGCACGAGCGCCGTCTCGACGTCGAGGTGCGGGGCGGCCGAACGAACCGTCGCGACCGCCTCATCGAGCAGTGCCTTGCCCGCCGCCTCGAGCTCGTCGACCGCCTGAGGCGAGGGCCCGTAGCCGAACTCTGGTACGGTCCACGAGTACGCGATGAGGAGCCGAGCGTGACGACGAGCAGCCTCCTCGACCGAGAAGTCGAGAGCCTGGCGAGCCGAGGCAGATCCGTCGAAGCCAAGGAGCACTCGTCCAAAGCGCGTGAACGTCTGAGCCATGAGCACCTCCTCCGTGTGGAGCGCAGCATAGGCTGCACGAGCAGCGGCACCATGGGTCGATGGTCCCCGAGGCGGTGGTCCGTTGGCACTAGCATCGAGCCGTGAACCTGCGCGAGCGCCTCCAGCGCCAACCGGTCCCTCTCGCTCGCGCGCTCCGAGAGTGGCTAGGCCAGCAGACGGCGATCGGGGCGCTCCGTCGGGTCCACCTGCTGTCGATGACAGCAGACGCCATGATGACCGTCGCCTTGGCAGGCACGCTGTTCTTCTCCGTCTCGCCGACCGAGGCTCGCAGTCGGATCGCGCTCTACCTCCTCTTCACGATGGCGCCGTTCGCCCTCGTCTCCCCGCTCGTCGCCCCACTCATCGACAGATCGCGGGCGCTACGGCACTCGATGGTGATCGTCTCGGCGCTCGTACGCCTCGTAGCCGTCCTCCTCATGGCGGCGTCGCTCCACGACCTCGCCCTCTTCCCCCTCGCGCTCGTCACGCTCGTCGCCTCGAAGGCCTACCTCATCACGAAGTCGTCGCTAGTTCCGCGGGTCCTCGACGACCCGTCTCCTCGTGACCTCGTCGCAACCAACGCGTCTCTGACGTTGCTCGCGTCGATCGGCGGTGCGATCGGCGTCGCCCTCGGAGGCCTCCTCGCCAAGGTCCCCGGCCTCGGCCCCGCCTGGGTGCTGATCGCAGAGCCCATCGTGCTGCTCTACGTCGTAGCGGACGGCCTTGCGCTTCGACGAACGCTCACAGGAGCGCAGCGAGGCGTCACCCGCCAGGGGCATCGCTGGGCTCGGAGTCGCCCGACCGGCCCGGGTTACGCCCGCACGCTCCTCGCCTCGCTCCTCGTCGCCGTGCTGCGGGGTCAGGTGGGATTCTTCGCCTTCGTCGTCGCCTTCGCTCTCAAGGCGCACGGCGCCCCGGCGTGGGCCTACGGAGCCGCGCTCGCCGCGAGCGCCCTCGGCGCTGTGACGGCGACGCAGGTTGCGCCGAGGCTCCGCCGGCGCATGAGCGAGATCCCTCTCGCGATCGGGGCTGCTGGCGTCGTCACCGTGGTGGCGGCGATCGCTCCGAGCGCGCACCCACCCTTGCTGTGGGCGATCATCACGATGGGCGCCATCTCCCTGAGCGCAGGATCCGCGAAGATCGCCTTCGACGCGACCGTTCAGCAGGGCCTACGCGAGGAGCACTACGGGCGCACCTTCGCTCGCTACGAGACCGAGTTCCAGCTGGCGTGGGTCCTCGGCGCGGCCGCTGCGACCTTTGCGCCAACCCCGCTCGGTAGTGGCGAGAGCCTCGTTGCGACGACCGCCGCGGTCGCGCTCGCCGCCTACGCGCTCTCGAGCGCAGCGCTGCGGCACGCGCGAGAGCCGGAGGCACCCTCGACGGCGGCCGACACGACGACGCATTCGTCACCGCAAATAGGTGACGACTAACCGGTAGGATCCTCCCATGCACGAGCTGACCGTCGAGGCCCAGACACGAACCCGCCTCGCCGTCGTCGCCGCGGTCGTTGCCGCCGCCGCAGAGATCCTCGCGCAGCTCGCCCTCAGCGACCACTGGAACCCAGCCGGCCTTGCACTCGTCGGCACGGTCTTCTCTCGTCGACCAGGCCTCCCCTCGTGGGTACCACAGATCCGCGGCACCGGCTACGACGGCCAGTTCTTCCTTCGCCTCGCGTTCGATCCGTTCGACTGGCGCCGCACCGCCTACGGCATCACCTTCGACACCGGCTACCGAGCACCGCGCATCGGCTACCCGTTCCTTGCCTGGATCCTCGGAGGCGGCGATCCGCACGTCATCGTCTGGACCATGGCCCTCATCGAGGTCGTCGCTGCGGGTGTCATCGCAGCCACCACCGCCGCGCTCCTGCCACCCTCGAAGCATCGCACGCTCCTCAGCATCAGCGCAGCCCTCTACGAGGGCTACGCCTTCAGCTACGGGCGCGACCTCGCCGAGCCAGTCGCCGCGGCACTCGCGCTCGGCGCCGTGCTCGCAATGGAGCGCTTCCACGCCACCGCCGTCGCGACGCTCCTCCTCCTTGGGGCGGTCCTCACGCTCGAGACCGAGCTCGTCGTGGCTGGG
>SIRY01000038.1 GCA_004366215.1 Actinomycetota bacterium
GAACGCTCGTCGGCTCCACGGGAGGGCCGCGACCGCCCGCTCGATCGCGAGCACCGCGTCGAGGTCACCTCCCTCGAGGTGGCGCAAGGAGATCACTGCTCGCGACCCGCTGCCTTCGGTGGCGTTGGAGCGCGTACACCGGCGTCGACGACGTAGCGCACCTGGAGCGCCCGGGGTGCGACGCTGCGACCCTCCCGAAGGGCGCGCAGCGTCGCTTCGATGAGGCCGGCTGGGCTCGGTGTCCGGGCGAGGAGCCCTAGCCCAGCTGGCGAGCGCTCCTCGCTGAGGTGACCGACGACGCAGCAGTTCTCGAACCTGGTGTCGCTCGTGACGAGCTCCTCCTCGACGGCGACACCGTCGCGCACCTGCGTCCGCACCATGCGGCCACGCCCGACGGGTTCGAGCACCGTGAGCTCGCGCACCTCCGGAAAGCTCGCGGCGAACACCTCGGCGCTCGAGAGCCCAACGCCCAACGCACCGCCCGCCGCTGCGTAGGCCCGCGCGAACGAGGCAGCGGATCGGAGCGCAAGCAGAGACCCTGGCCCGACGACGACGCCGACGACCGACGGTCTCGCCTCACCGAGAACCTCCTCGACCCGCTGCCCAAGGTCGACGAGCGGGTGGGGATCCGAACCCCAGGCGGCTCGAAGCTCTCCTCCGACCCGGCTCGCGACGAGGCTCGGTCGGCTCAGCAGGTCGAGACCTAGCAGCGTCGCCTCCACCCCGCTCATCGGCTCACCCGGTAGATGCTCGCCCGACGACCACGTGCAACCGGCTCGAACTCGACGATGGCCCACGCCGTGTTCGCGAGCACGAGGTCGCGCTCGATCCACTCGACGAACGCCCGGGCGCCGCGCTCGAGCTCCTCGCTGACTCCCTCTCCGTCCAACCACGCGGCTCCGTCGGTTCGGTAGAGGTCGACGTGGTAGAGGAGCTCTCCCGCCCGCGTGCGGGGGGAGCGGGGCGCGAGGAACGTCGGCGAGGTCACCGGCTCGTCGACACCGAGCGCTCGCATCGCGCCCCGGACGAAGGTCGTCTTGCCGGCGCCGAGCGGACCGCTCAGTCCGAGGACGGCCCCTCGGGGAAGCGCCGGCGCGAGCTCAGCGCCGAGCCGCTCGGTCGCGTCCTCGTCAGCGAGCACCTCGATGCGCACGAGCTCTCTCATCGCCGCTCCGCGAGGACGAGGCCGGCGCGAGCGATGTCGCTGCGCAGCTGGGCTACGACCATCGCACCGCCGCGAAGCGCCGCCGAGGGGTGGTAGGTCACGAGGAGCGCGCGCGCGTCGACCTCGTGCACGCGGCCCCTGGCGAGAGTGACGCGGACGTCAGCGCCGAGGAACCACGCGGCCGCCGTCTGCCCGAGAGCCACGATGACGGCCGGATCGACGAGCGCGAGCTGCCGTGTGAGGAACGGACGGCACGCCTCGACCTCTGCCTGGGTCGGCGTGCGGTTGTGCGGAGGACGGCACTTGACCGTGTTCGCGATGTAGAAGTCCTGCCGACTCAGGCCGAGCTCCTCGCGCACGAGCGTGTCGAGGAGCGCGCCCGAGCGGCCAACGAAGGGACGTCCGAGCTCATCCTCCGTCTGACCCGGGCCCTCGCCAACGAACATGAGCGCCGCGGGTGCCTTGCCCTCGCCAGGCACCACGTTCGTGCGGCTATCGGCGAGCGGGCAGGCTCGGCACGTCTCGATCTGGCGAACGAGCGAGGTGAGCTCAGCCTGCGACACCAACAGCCTCCCGCGGTACTCGAGGTCCGATGCGAGCGAGCACCTCGTAGGGAATCGTACCGAGCCGCGTCGCCCACTCCCACGCGTCGACTGCATCCCCGAGAAGCTCGACCTCGTCGCCGACCTCGAGGAGGCCACGGGGCGCCGCGAGCATCGTGTGGTCCATCGTCACGGTGCCGGCGATGGGCAACGCCTGACCACGCGCGACGAAGCGCAGGCCAGCCTCGAAGGCGTTGCGGGGAACTCCGTCGGCGTAGCCGATCGGCACGGTGGCCACGTCGGTAGGCTCCTCGAAGCGCCGGCGGTGGCCGTAGGAGACCGCCTGGCCCGCGCTGAGTGGCTCGAGCCGCACCACCCTGCTGACCAGCCGCAGCACCGGTGCGAGCTCAGGCTCGTCCCGGCGCGCGGGGTGGTAGCCGTAGAGGGCGAGGCCGACGCGGACTCGCTCGAAGCGAGCCTCCGGCATGAGAAGGAGGCCTGCGGAGGCCAGGAGGTGGCGCTCTGGGGCGGCCACGTCCGCAGCCACCCGCGCAAACCTGGTGAGCTGCTCCTGGGTCGTTGGATGGCGAGGACCGCCGTCGGCACAGGCAAGGTGGGAGGCAACCCCAACGACGTCGAGGCCCACCTGACGCGCCCGCGTAGCGAGCGACGCTGCGGCGCTGTCGGGTACCCCAGTTCGGTGCATGCCGGTGTCGACGTCGAGGTGGACGGGAGCACGCACCCCACGCTCGGCGGCAGCCTTCGCGATCGCGTCGACGAAGGTCGCCGTCTCGACGAAGGGCTCGAGCTCGCTCGCCACGCACGCCTCCGCAGCCTCGACGCTCGGCTCAGCGAGCACCATGATGCGCTGGCGAATCCCGGCGCTTCGCAGGGCGAGGCCTTCATCCACCGTCGCGACGCAGAACGCGTCGACGAGGTCGCTTAGCGCACGGGCAACGAGCGTGGCTCCGTGGCCGTAGGCGTCAGCCTTGACCACGGCGCTCAAGGCCGCGGGAGCTGCCCGGGCGCCGAGCACCGCCGCGTTGCGTCGGAGTCGCCCGACGTCGATGAGGGCCCGCGTTGGACGGAGCGACCTCACGGGCGCACCTCGACCGCCGCACCCGGGTTCGAAGCGACGCGGGTCGCAGTGCCCACGAAGGCCGCGACGTGGTCTGCGAGTTCGACAGGCCGCACACAGCGCCGCGACGACGCCGCCGCGCCGTGGGCGTGGATCCACGCTCCGGTCCACGCTGCGCGCAGCGGATCGAGCCCGACCGCGAGCAACCCACCGATGATCCCCGCGAGGACGTCACCGGTACCGGCCGTGGCGAGGCGCGCGGTGCCGTTAGCCACCACGAAGCGCTCGCCACCGGGCGCAGCCACGACCGTCGGGTTGCCCTTGAGGACCACGACCACGTTGAGCGTGCGCGCAGCCTCGCCAGCTCGCGACAGCGGGTCGCCGACGAGCTCGGGCATCAGCCGCCGCAGCTCCCCCTCGTGCGGGGTCACGACGACCGGTGCCCGCCGTCCTGCGAGCACGCTCGCCAGCCGGCCGTTGCCGGCGAGCGCGTTGAGCCCGTCAGCGTCGAGGACGAGCGGGATCTCGAGGCTTAGGACCGCTCGGCGCACGAGGTTCGCCGTCGCCAAGCCGTCACCGAGCCCAGGGCCGATCACCGCGGCGCCAAACCGGTGCGCCCCCGCGAGGACGGCGTCGATGCGGCCCGTCGCGAGTCGCACGACGACGGCCTCCGGGGCAACCTCGAGGGCAACCGCGTCGAGCGGCTCACCTCGCGTCGCGACGTGGACGATCCCCGCCCCAACCGCCGACGCGCCGAGCGCGACGAAGGCAGCCGCGCCTCGCATGCCGCTCGAGCCGGCGATCACGAGGAGGCCACTTCGCCACTTGTGGGTGTCTCGCCGGGGGACTGGCAAACCCGCGACGACGTCAGCCTCCTCGACGAGCCACGTCGACACCGCTGCCGGCACGAGGTCAGCCACGACGCGGACGAGCGTCCCCGCGTGCTCTGGCCCCTCGCCCATGAGCAGACCCGGTTTGATCGCTCCGACGGTCGCCGTGCGCCCCGCAACCACCGCAGCACCCCCAAGGTCTACCTCCACCACCGCGCCTGTGTCCGCATCGAGCCCCGAGGGCACGTCGACCGCGAGGACCCGCGGTGCTCGCTCGAGCCCAAGCGGCTCGAGCGCCCGAGTCGAGCCGGTTCCGAGCGCGGCGTCGATGACGAGGTCACTGGCCGCGATGGTCGCGCCGTCGTCGCCGCTGCGCAGCGAGCGGAGCGGCACCGTGCGCACGCGGGCACCCCAGCGCTCGAGCCACCGTCCGGCAGCTCGGCCGTCGCGTCCGTTGTTGCCTGTCCCTTCGACCACGGCGACACGTCGGCCGTAGACGCCGCCGAGCCAACGGCGTGCCTCGAGCGCGACGGCGTACCCTACCCGCTCGATCGTGGACTCGACGAGTCCCTCACGGGCGAGGTGCTCGTCGAGGGCTTGGACCTCGCTGCGTCGCGCGATCGGCTGCACGCTCCCTCCCCGTCCGTCGTGCCAGCGACCCCCGGCCGCTGGCGAGCAAGCCTAGGCCAGCGGCGCGCGCGACGCTTCGACGTCGTGGGGTTCCCGCGCCGTGCCGCCAGCGAAGCCGCCACACAGCCGTCCCGTGGCGACGTGAGCACGACCAACCCGCGCGAGGATCCGCGAGCGCGAGGGGTCAGCGCCGCAGGGCGACGACGACCGCGACAGCCACGGTGCGCTCGTGGGAGATTGAGCAGCTCACGCTGAGCCACCCACGGGCCTGGGCAAGCCTACTCGCCGCAGGCCCAAGGACGAGGCTCGGCGCTCCCGCGTCGTCCGCGAGGACTTCGAGCTCTCGGAGCGCGACGTGGCCGAGCCCAACTCTGAGCGCTTTGAGGGTGGCCTCCTTGGCCGCGAAACGTCCGGCGAGCGAGGCGAGGCGCCCTCGCGATGCACCCTGCTCGCGCTCGGTGAACACTCGTCCGACTAGTCGCGGCGTGCGCTCGACCGCCCGGCGGAACCGCTCGACGTCGACGACGTCGACGCCGCTCACGACCTCGAGGGTCACGGCTGCTCCACCACGCCCGCCTCCTCCGCGATGTCGAGGAAGCGCTGAGCCGGCAGCGACAGGTCGTCTCGAGGCCGACAGATGATGCGAAAGAGTCGAGCGATGCTGTCGAGCTCACGGATGACGAGCGCGACGAGGGCGCCGCTCGCGATCTCGCGCGCGACCGCGAGCGACGACAGGAAGCCCCCGCCGACACCTTGGAGGATCGCCTCCTTCACCGCTTCTCCACCAGCGAGCTCCACCTCGAGGCGCGGAGCTAGCCCTCGCGCGCGGAGGGCCGGCTCGCTCGCGCGACGCACCCCTGAGCCAACCTCGCGCAGGCCGAGCGGGATGCGCGACACCTCGCTCCAGCTCACGACCTGGTTGTTGGCGAAGCCGACCACCCGAGGGCTCACCACGTACACGAGGCGATCACCACCGACGACGATCTCGACCAGCTCCCGCGGCAGCGACTCGATCGGCGACTCGATGACGCCGACCTCAGCTTCGCCGTCGACGACCCGCTCGACGACCTCGGCTGAGTTGAGCGATCGACTTCGAAGGTCCACCCCTGGGTGGCGCTGGCGGAAGCGGACGAGCCACCGTGGCAGCACGTAGGCCGAGACGGTGTTCGACGCGGCGAGGAGCAGCATCCCGTCGTTGCCTTGGCGGACACTCTCGACGTAGTCGAGGACGCCGCGCCACGCGCGCAACACGTCGCGAGAGCGGCGAGCGAGGTCGCTCCCGGCCACGGTGAGCTCGACGCCGTGCCCCGCACGCGTGTGGAGCCGTTGGCCGACCGCCTCGGCGAGGTGCTTGAGCTGCTGCGAGACACCGGGCTGCGAGATGCCGAGGATGCGCGCCGCGTCTGAGAGGTTACGGGTCTCGGCGACTACCGCGAGCGTCACGAGGTAGTTGGGATCGATGCGACGCTCGTCGAGCGAAAACTTTCGTTCTGTAATGGAATCTGAAATTTTCATTATCAACAGCATAACATGCCATCTGCGCCACCATGCTACTTGGTGTGGACGCACCCATCGTGGACTGCTCGGAGGACTGACGAATGCAACGTGCTACCGCTCGCCGACTCCCGTCGTTCGGCTTTGAGTACTTCGCCATCACCATGGGAACCGGCATCGTCGCCGTGCTGCTCCCGACGATCTCAGGCAGGCTCTCCGTCATAGCGCAGTGGCTCACGATCGTGAACGTGATCGGTTTCGGGATCCTCGTCGCGCTGCTCGCCGCCTGGCTCGGGTGGCGCCGGGCACAGGTGCGGGCCCTCGTCGCGACACCTACTCGGCTCGTCTTCCTTGGCTGCGTACCGATGGCGATGTCGTCGGTCGGCAACGACGTGCTCAAGCTCACGCCGCACCTCTTTGGACCGAGGACCGCTACCGTGCTCGCCGCGTGGCTCGGCCTGACGCTGCTCGCGACGTTCGTCTCCGTCCTGTGGGTGCCCGTACGCATCTTCGCCCACCACCTCGCGTCCCTCGAGGACCTCAACGCGACGTGGCTCCTACCGATCGTGCCAGCCGAAGTGACCGCCTTCCAGCTCTCCCTGCTCGTAGCCCACCTCGCTCGGCCGCTCGCGATCGAGCTCACCTGGGCCGGCTACGTCTTGTGGGCTTTCTCCGTACCACTCGCGCTCTCACTGATCGCGCTCGTGACGCTCCGGCTCCTCACCCACCACCTCCCCGCCGCACAGCTCGCGACGTCGACGTGGCTCATTCTCGGCCCGCTCGGCACCGGTGCCGCGGCGATCGTCACGCTCGGGCACGACCTTGCGTCGCTGAGCCCCTCGCCCCTCGCCACGACACTCGCCGGCGCAGGCCTCGTCGGCGCGCTCGTGCTCGCAGGCTACGGGCTCTGGTGGCTCATCGTCGCAGGCGCACTCTCGCTCGAGTATCGCCGGCGCCGAACGTACCCCTACACGATTGGGTGGTGGGGGTTCACCTTCCCTCTCGGCGTGCTCACGACGGCAATCGACGCTATCGCCTCGGCGACGCGAGTGCCCGCGTTCCACGAGCTCGGCGTCGTGCTCGCCGTGCTGCTCGTCGCGCTCTGGCTCATGGTTGCGTCGTCGACGCTCATCGCCGCCCTCCGCGACCGCCGCGCTGCGAGTGAGGCACGCACCCTCGCGCTCGTCGACTGAGCGGCCACCTACTCGACGGTCACCGTCTTGGCCAGGTTGCGGGGTCGATCGAGGTTGAGCCCACGCGCCGTCGCGACGCTCCCGGCGAGCACCTGGAGAGGCACCACGCCCACCAGCGGGAACAGCAACGGTGAGACGGCTGGCACCTCGATGACCGTGTCGGCGAGCTCGGCGACACGACCGGGCTCGCCAGCGCACACGGCCACGACGTGCGCGCCCCGCGCCTTGACCTCCTCGAGGTTGCCAAGGGCCTTCGCGCGGAGGCGGTCTTGGGGAATGAGCGCGATGACGACGGCGTCGCTGTCGAGCATTGCGATGGGACCGTGCTTGAGCTCGCCGGCGGCGTACGCTTCAGCCGGCAGGTAGCTGAGCTCCTTGAGCTTGAGCGCACCCTCCATCGCTACGGGCAGAGCGACGTGGCGGCCGATGAAGAAGAAGCGCTCCCTCACGGTGAGGGGCTCGAGGGCAGCCGCGATCGCCCCTCGAGCGTCGATGACGCTCGCGACAGCGCCGACGACCTCGGTCAGTTCACGGCGACGTTGGCTCGCCTCGTCAGGGAACAGGACGCCTCGGAGCTCGCCGAGCCACAGACCAAGGAGGTGGAGAGCGGCGATCTGGGCGAGGTGCGTCTTCGTCGAGGCGACCGAGACCTCCGGTCCGGCTCGCGTGTAGAGCACACCGTCGGCGATGCGCGCGAGCTGCGAGCCGACCACGTTCGTCACGCTGATCGCCCGAGCTCCTGCCGCCTGAGCCTCGCGCAGCGCAACGATCGTGTCGAGCGACTCCCCTGACTGGGACACGGCGATGACGAGAGTTCCCTCGTCCACAATCGGATCGCGGTAGCGGTACTCGCTCGCCACGTCCACCTCGACAGGCACCCTCGCAAAGTGCTCGATCGCGAAGCGACCCACGAGCCCCGCGTGGAAGCTCGTCCCAGCTCCGACGACGACGACCTTGCGTATGCGCTTGAGTTCGTAGGGATCGAGCGCGAGCTCGTCCATGAGGGCGCCGCCGTGCTCGTCCACGAGCGACGTGATCGTCTGGGCGAGCGCCTCTGCCCCGAAGGCGAGCTCCATCTCGTAGAAGCTCGCGAAGCCGCCGAGCTCGACGTCCTGGCTGCGCCAGTCAATGGCCGGGCTCGGCAGGTCGTCGAGGCCGCGTGCCGCCACCATGTCGGCCGACCCGCCACCGATCACGACCACCTCGTCCTCTGGCACCTCGAAGAACTGCGTCGCGCGGTGCAAGACGGCGGGTACGTCAGAAGCGACGAACTCGATCCCCCGCCCACGGGCTGCCATGAGCGGACTCGTGCGCCGCACCGCGAGGATGAGATCCGGGTGGTCGGCGAGGAGGGCCACGACCGCCATGTGGCCGCTCAGCTGGGCAAAGACCGACGCGAGCGCGACGTCGGGCGGCGCTCCACGCAGCGCGTCCTCGAGCAGGTGCGCGATGACCTCGCTGTCGGTCTCCGAGCGAAATCGGTGCCCAGCCTCGACCAGTGCTGACCGCAGGGTCCGAAAGTTCTCGATGATGCCGTTGTGGACGATCGCGACGCGACCGCTGCAGTCGGTGTGTGGGTGCGCGTTGACGAGGACCGGTGCACCGTGGGTGGCCCAGCGGGTGTGACCGATCCCGGCGCGAACGCGCCGTCGCTCGCTCGTTCCGATCCGATCCTTGAGCTCGCTGAGCGACGTTCCCGCGCTCGCAGCCTTCATGACCTCGAGCGTCGCGCCAGAGGCCTCCTCGACGCAGAGCGCGAGACCGGCGGAGTCGTAGCCTCGGTACTCGAGGCGCTCGAGACCCTCAAAGACAGCTCGAGCGACGTCGTCGGTTCCAACCGCCCCAACGATCCCACACACCTCGGCCTCCCCTACTCGTAGAGCGCGGTGGAGTGCTCGCGCCGTGAGGCCGCCTCGCCCACCGCGCGTTCGAGCTCGCGAGCGACCGCCTCCGCGAGGGTCTCCGAGGACGCCTCGACCATGATTCGCACGACGGGCTCCGTACCGCTTGGACGCACCACGACCCGGCCCTCCGGACCGAGCTCGGTCGTCGCTGCGAAGACTGCCTCGCGCACGAGCTCGCTCTCGACGAGTTCCTGACCGCGAGGCACCGCCACCTTGCAGTGGACCTGCGGGTAGCGAATGCGCGTCGCGAGGAGCTCGTCGGCCGACGCGCCGAGCGTCTCGAGGGCCCAGAGGAGCATGACCCCCGTGAGCAGGCCGTCGCCAGTTGGCGCGAGCGCCGGGAAGATGACGTGGCCGCTCTGCTCTCCTCCGAGGCCGAAGCCGGTTCGTTCGAGCGCGCGAGCAACTTCGCGATCGCCGACACCCGTCCGCTCCACGGCGACCCCGAGAGGCTCGAGCGTTCGCTCGAGACCTCGGTGGCTCATGACGGTAGCCACGACGCCGGGGCCATCGAGGCGCCCCACTGAGCTCAGCGCGCGCGCCACGATCACCATGACGTCGTCGCCGTCGATGACGGCACCGCTCGGCGCCACCGCGATGAGACGATCTGCGTCGCCGTCGAAGGCGAGGCCGAGGTCGGCGCTGGTAGCGAGGACGAGGTGCGAGAGGCGCTCGGGGTGCAGCGCGCCCACACCTGCGTTGATGTTCGTCCCGTCAGGCTCGACGCCGATGGCGGCGATGACGCGAGCACCAACCGCCTCCAGAGCACGCTCAGCGACGCTCGCGGCAGCACCGTGCGCTGCGTCGATGCACAGCCGCGGGGAGCTGCCGAGCGACGCGACGCTCGCCAGCCACGCGACGTAGTCGCCGAGGATCGACACCGACTGGTGACGGCCGAGCTCACCGTAGGTCGGACGCGCACCCCCGAGGTGCTCGGCGAGGCGAGCCTCGATCGCGCGCTCGTGCTCCGGATCGAGCTTCGCACCGCTCGCCGCGAACACCTTGATGCCGTTGTCGTAGGCAGGATTGTGCGACGCAGAGACCACCACCGTCGGCACACCTGCTCGACGGGCAGCGAACGAGAGCGCACCTGTCGGAGCGACGCCGCAGTCGCGCACGTCTACTCCCATGGCGGCCAGCCCCAGCCCAACAGCGCGGGAGAGCCACAGACCAGAGGCGCGCGTATCTCGGCCAACGGCCACCTCGCCCACAGCGAGGACTTCAGCGATCGCAACTCCGACCCAGAACCCAACCTCCATGGTGAGCTCTTGGTTGGCCCGACCGCGAAGGCCGTCGGTGCCGAAGCGCAGCATCACCGCTTCGAGTACTGCGGAGCCTTACGTGCCTTCTTCAGGCCGTACTTCTTCGACTCCTTCTCGCGAGCGTCACGGGTGAGCATGCCTTCTCGCTTGAGGCGCACTCGCAGCTCCGGGTGGAGCGCCGCGATCGCGCGCGCGATCCCATGTCGCAGCGCGCCGACCTGCCCAGACACGCCACCGCCGTCGACGCGCGCGCGAACGTCGTAGGTATCCGCGAGTTCGGCAAGGCGCAGGGGCTCTAGCACCGCCGCTCGCTGGGCGAGCGTCAGCGGCAGCGCCTGCAGCTCGCGCCCGTTCACCACCACTGCACCTTGCCCGGGCACGAGGCGGACCCGCGCGACGGCCGTCTTGCGCCGTCCGGTCGCCTGCACCAGCGTCTCGCTCATGCGTCCTCCTTCTCGCCGAGCTTGAGCGGCTGCGGCTGCTGTGCTGCGTGCGGATGCTCCGGACCCGCGTAGACCTTGAGCTTGCGGTACATCGCCCTTCCCAGGCGATTCTTTGGCAGCATGCCGCGCACTGCAGCCTCGATCACGCGCTCAGGGTGCCTCGCGAGCCGCTCGCCGAGCGTCTCGGAGTGGATGCCACCCGGGTAGCCAGAGTGCCGCCAGTAGCGCTTCGTCTGCGCCTTGTCCGACGTGACGCGGATCCGCGCAGCGTTGACCACGATGACGTGGTCACCCATGTCGAGGTGGGGCGTGAACGTCGGCTTGTGCTTGCCACGCAGCACCCGAGCTACCTCGGTCGCGAGCCGACCAAGCACGACGTCGCTCGCATCAACGACCCACCACTGACGGTGGATGTCCGCCCGCTTGGGACTGTAGGTCTTCACGCCACTCGTCCTTTCCACCTTGCACGCTCGGCGCTGTCGACCCCGCTCGAGCGCACCGCGCTAGTCTAGGGTGCCCCCGATGCGAGGGCGTCCCACCACGACGCGGGTTCTTCCCGGGAGTCGAGCTCGAGGGAGTCGCGCTCAGCGCCAAGGAGAGCGAGGCGCTCTTCAGACCACTCCCAGTGCTCGTCGAATCCGATCCGCCACAGCGTTAGGCCTCCTGGAGGCGCGACGAAGCGCAGCGTCGCTCGATCACCAGCTCCGAGCGCCTCGACGAAGGCGGCTGCGCTCAGGCGCCCTTGCGCCACCGCCACCGCGTTGCCGACCGCTCGACGCACTAGCTCGTGGCAGCACGACGCCCCAACGACCGATACCTCGATGACCCCCTGTGGCCGGATCCACACCCGCGTCGAGAAGATCCTCCGGCGGTAGCCGCCGTCGGCGTGCGCCCGACAGAGCCCGGTCGCATCGAGCTCGCCCCGCAGCGTCGCGAGGACGCCCGCGAGGGTGTGCACGTCGAGGCTGCCAACCGCCCACCGACGCTCGCTCCACGGCGGCACCTCCGTTCCCTGCCGAGCGAGCAGCTCGTAGCGGTAGTGCCGCCAACGGACCACACGCCGCAGATCAACCTCGCCATCGCCCACGTGTGCCGCACGAACCCAGATCCCGGGCCCGGCGAGCCGCTCGAGGCGCCGAGCGAGCCGTGGGCCGGAGCCGAGCTGCTGCCGCTCCCCATCGTCGGTCGCCGTCACGAGCACCTGTGCTCTCGCGTGGACGCCCGCGTCGGTACGGCCGGCGAGGCGGAGACGAACCGAGCGCTGCAGCACCGTCGCGAGCGCTCCTTCGAGCCGGCCCGCCACCGTCGGCAGCGAGGGCTGGACCGCGGCGCCGGCGAACAGTCGACCGTCGTAGGCGACGACGAGCGCGAGGCCCACGCTCAGACGAACTCGATGACAACCATCGGCGCGCCGTCTCCACGCCGCGGTCCAAGCTTGAGGATCCTCACGTAGCCACCGTTGCGGTTCTGGTAGCGAGGCGCCACAGTCGAGAACAGCTTCGTCGTGGCGTCCTCATCCCGGAGGAACGCGAGCACCTGGCGCCGCCGGTGGAGGTCACCCACCTTCGCCTTCGTCACGAGCTTCTCCACGACCGGCCGCAGCGCCCGCGCCTTGGCCTGCGTTGTCTGGATCGACTCCGCCTCGATGAGCGAGGCCGCAAGGTTCGCGAGCATCACCCGCTGGTGGGCCGCGTCCTTACCGAGCCGATTGCCCTTCTTCGGACGACCTGGTACCATCTCAGTCCTTCTTCCTCAGCTCGAGACCTCGCTGCGCGAGGCGCTCTCGAACCTCGTCGAGCGACTTCTGACCAAAGTTGGTGATCGCGAGGAGGTCGTCTTCGGTGCGCTCGAGGAGGTCTCCGATGGTGTTGATGCTGGCACGCTTGAGGCAGTTGCGCGGGCGCTCTGTGAGCTCAAGCTCTTCGATCGGCAGGTCGTACTCCGCCGGGCGCGCGGTGTGCTCCGTCGACTGGGCGACCTCGAGCCCTGCCGCGTCACTCGCCAGCTCCGCAACGAGTGAGAAGAGGCTCGTCAGCGTCCGGGCTGCAGACGCGACCGCCTCGCGAGGCGTCACCGACCCGTCCGTCTCCACCTCGAGCACGACCTGGTCGTAGTCGGTCGACTGCCCGACGCGCACCGGCTCGACGCGATAGTTCACGTGGCGCACCGGCGAGAAGATCGCGTCCACCGCGATGATGCCGATCGTCGTGGTGCGCTTGTTGCCCTCCGCGGACACGTAGCCCCGACCCTGTTCGACCACGGCGTCGAGCCCCAGCCGCCCGTTCTCAGCGACCGTCGCGATGTGGAGGTCACGGTTGATCACCTCGACGTCAGAGGGCAGCATGAAGTCGCCGGCCGTGACGTCACGCGGTCCGCGGACGTCCAGCCGGACCGTCACGGGATCGCTACTCCACGAGCGCCAGACGATGTCCTTGAGGTTCAAGATGATGTCGATGACGTCCTCTTTCACCCCAGGGATCGTCGTGAACTCGTGGAGCGCGTCATCGAAGCGCACCTGCGTGATCGCTGCTCCCGGAACCGAGGAGATGAGGACCCGGCGCAGGGCGTTGCCGATCGAGTGGCCAAAGCCCGGCTCGAGCGGACCGATCGCGAACCGTTGGCGATTGTCGACCTCGTCGCCGAGCGGCTCGACCGTAGGGCGTTGCATGACAAGCATGGGCGTATCCTTCTCGCTTCGGTGCTTCGCTACTTCGAGAAGAGCTCGACGATGAGCTGCTCGCGTACCTCGGTATCGATCTGCTCGCGCAGGGGAACCGTGAGCACGCGCACGCTCGCGCCTTGGTCCTCGACCCCGAGCCACGCAGGGATCTCCCGCGTGAGGTGCTCCCGGTTGAACGCGATGATGTCGAGGCTGCGAACCTTCGGGTGGAGTGACACAACCTGACCTAGACGCGGGCGGTAGCTCGGGATGTCGACGCGCCGCCCGTCGACGAGGATGTGGCCGTGGCGCACGAGCTGGCGGGCCTGAGCACGCGACGAGCCCCAGCGCGCCCGAAACACGACGTTATCGAGCCGGAGCTCCAACATTGCAAGGAGGTTCTCGCCCGTGATCCCCGGCCGGCGCGCCGCATCTCGATAGAAGCGCTGGAACTGCTTGCCGAGCACGCCGTAGGTGCGCCTCGCCCGCTGCTTCTCGCGAAGCTGCAGCGCATACTCCGAAGGCTGCCGTTGGCGGTCGCGACCGTGCTGGCCAGGGGCGAGCCGACCCTTCGTGATCGGACACTGCTGCGACATGCACTTTGGACCCTTGAGAAACAGCTTCGTACGCTCTCGCCTGCAGAGTCGGCAAACCGGCCCCGTGTACCGCGCCATCTACACCATGCTCCTTCTTCGTGCTTTGGCCCCCCAGACCCGGCGGAGGGCTCGCCTGAGGTGACGGGAACGCCCCATCTACCCTCTCTCTCGTCTCGATGAGCGCCGTCGCCTCGACCCAGACCCGATGCGGCCCCCGGCCTTCGACATCCTCGGCGACACCTACACCCTTCTGCGCTTCTTCGGTCGGCACCCGTTGTGGGGGACGGGCGTCACGTCGCGAATGGACCGAATCTCGATACCCGCCCCTTGGAGCGCCTTGTGCGCGGTCTCTCGTCCAGACCCCGGCCCTTTGAGGAACACGTCCACCTCTCGAACGCCGTGCCCCAGCGCCCCCTTC
>ML178749.1:0-4185 GCA_004366215.1 Actinomycetota bacterium
CGCGTCGAGCCACCCCGCGTCGAGCTGAGCAGCGACGCGCTCGACGATGCGGCGGCGCAGCTCTCGCGGATCGAGCCTGAGGCCGACCTGCCGGTAGCGCGCCGGGCCCTCGGTCGCGAGCCCCCCCTCGGCGACGCTGCGCTCGCCGCCGGTGGCGAGGCTCACCTCGAGCGCTCGCACGATGCGTCGAGCATTCGGCCCATCGATCGTCGCCTCAGCCCGAGGATCGGTCGCTGCGAGGAGCTGGCGCAGCGCCCGTAGGTTGGCGCGGCTCTGGCTCCGCAGCTCCAACCACGACCGCAAGCCCGGGGCCGGAGGCGGCGGGGCGACAGCGTTCACCGCTCCACGTACCCACAGCGACGTACCCCCGACGAGGACGACGAGACGAGCGCTGCGTTCGACGGCGTCGAGCTGCTGCATGAACCAGCCGAGCGAGGCCTCGGCCCGCACGTCGAGCACGCCGATGAGGCGGTAGTCGATGGCGGCACGCTCCGCAGGGCTTGGCACCCAGGCCGTGACCTCAAGACCTCGGTAGACGGCGAAGGCGTCGACCGAGACGACCGGAACACCCCGCAGCAACCCGTGGCGTGCCAGCGACGCCACGAGCGCTGTCTTGCCAGAACCCGTCGGACCGACGACGGCGACCCCACGCTCCACGCTCTCAAGGCTAGCTACGGGCGGCCTAAGCTGCCGATGTGGTCGCTGAAGTCCTCGTGTGGCGCGTCGAGCTCAACCGGGCCGCGCAGCGAACCGCTCACGGGACGGTACGAGTGTCCCACCGCCACATCGTCGAGGTGCGAAACGACGACGGTGTCTCCGGCTTCGGCGAGCTCGCGGCGCTCGAAGACGCCACCTACGACGACGAGACACTCGTGACGCAGCTCGCGGCGCTCGAGCACCACCTCCTACCACGGCTCGCTCGCCTGCGCGAGTTGACCCCCGAGACCCTCGCGCGCGCCCTCAACGACCTCGTGGGCCAGCGCGCTGCTCGCGCAGCGCTCTCCGAGGCCGTGTGGGATCTCGCAGCGAAGGTCACCGGACTGCCCATTTGGCGCGTGATCGGCGGCGAGCGACGACCCGTCTACGCGGGCATCGCCCTCGAGCTCGCTGACCGAACGACGACGCTCGCGCGCCTCGTCGAGGCGCAGCGTGCCGGCTACCGGCGCATCAAGCTCAAGATCGACGCCCGAACCGACGTCGGTCTCCTTCGCGCTGCGCGAGCTGCTCTCGGACCAGCGATCGACCTCGTCGCAGACGCCAACGGGTCGCTGGCCGACGCAGACCCCGCCTTCATCGCGGCGATCGACGAGGTCGGGCTTGACCTGCTCGAACAGCCGCTGCCCGCTGACGAGCTCGTCGCCACGGCCGCACTCGCACGACGCCTCCAGACCAAGCTGTGTCTCGACGAGTCCATCCGCAGCGTCGCCAACCTCGAGACGGCACTCGCCCTTGGACTTCGACCCGCGATCAGCCTCAAGCTCGCTCGCGTCGGAGGCTACGAGGCCGCGCTGCGCCTCCTCGAGCGCGCTGCAGCGGAGGGACTCTCGTGCCTCGTCGGGGGCCTCTACGAGAGCGCGATCGGGCGGGCACACGCAGTTGCGCTCGCCACCCGGCCCGAGATCACTCGCGTCGGCGACCTGTCGCCATCCTCTCGCTACGGGAACGCAGAGCCAACGCTCGCGCTCGAGCTCGGCCCCACGCACGCCTTCGACCTCTGGAACGAACCCGGCATCGGTCGCTGCCTCGATGAGCAGAGGGCCTCGCTTCGGTTGCGCTACCGAGTCGGAACAGCCTGAGCCGTCTCAACTGGGGGCGCCGGTCGTGGTTCGACCTCGATGAGCTCGCCAAGGAGGTAGTGCGACCGCGCGTCGACGATGCGCGCCACGCCGTAGCGGCCGCCAAGATCGACGCCGTCCACGCCAGCAAGGTGGACGAGCTTGTTCTGTCGCGTGCGCGCCGTCGCGACGTCGGGGTGCTTGCGGCTCGGACCTTCGACGAGCACCTCCTCCTCGCGACCGATGCGAGCCCGGTGAGCCATCGCGCTCGAGCGCTCCGTGACGCGGACGAGGCGGTCGAAACGGTTCCGAACCACCGCAGGATCGACGAATCGCTCGACGAGCTCCGCCGCCTCCGTACCAGGTCGTGGAGAGAAGATGAAGGTGTAGGCGGTGTCGAAGGCAGCCTCAGCAGCGACCTCCAGCGTCGCTTCGAAGTCGGCCTCCGTCTCGCCGGGGAAACCGACGATGATGTCGGTCGAGACCGCGAGGTCCTCGATCGTGGCTCGAGCCTCGCGAAGCTTGGCCAAGAAGCGGTCCGCGTTGTAGCCACGGTGCATGGCTGCCAAGATCCGATCCGAGCCCGACTGGAGCGGGAAGTGGAGACTCTCGCAGACCGCGGGTGTCTCCGCCATCGCGAGGAAGGTCTCTGTCCGCATGTCCTTTGGGTGCGGCGAGGTGAAGCGCACACGACGGATCCCTCGAACGTCGCCAACCGCTCTGAGGAGCTCAGCAAAGAGCGGACGCAGGCGCGGGACTGCTGCACCGACGTAGCTCCAGGCGCTGTCGCCACTCTCTGCGCGCGCGCCTTCTGCCTGCCGGCGGAGCGCACGGACCAAGTCACGCCCGTAGGAGTTCACGTTCTGGCCAAGCAACGTGATCTCGCTGACACCCCTCGCGGCCAACCCGCGAACCTCCGCGACCACGGCGTCGAAGGGCCGCGACACCTCCGGTCCGCGCACCCGCGGCACGATGCAGAACGCGCAGTGGTTGTCGCAGCCGACCTGGATGGTGACCCACGCACGCCACGGCGCCTCGCTCACCGACGTCGCGGACCGCTCCTCAGCTGCCGCGTCGAGGTCGCCGTCGGGCACCGACACCTCGACTACCGGGTCGCAGCCATCAGCGGACACGAGGAGCTCTCGGAGCCGCCCGAGCTGGTGAGTACCGACGACGACATCGACGTGCGGCGCCCGGGCGAGGAGCTGACGGCCTTCGCCCTGAGCAAGGCATCCCGTCACCACGATGCGCATCGCTGGGTTGCGACGGCGTGCGTCGCGGAGTTGGTTCACCTGTCCGAAGAATCGCTCGTCAGCGTGCTCTCGAATGGTGCACGTGTTGAACACGACGACCGACGCCGACGTCGGATCAGTCCCTCGCTCGAGTCCGAGAGACTCGAGCATCCCAGCGATGCGCTCCGAGTCGTGCTCGTTCATCTGGCACCCGAAGGTGCGCACCACATAGCTCCCCGGCATGGCCTCCCCGAGTCTACGCGTCGCGCCGCGAGGCACGCCTGTCACGGTTCGTCGATGAGCGCGTCTCCGTCGACGGCGACGCCGTGCATGAGCGCGACGCCTCGCTCAGCAGCCACACGCTCGCGGACCTTGACGTCGAGCTCCGCCATGAGCTGTGGGTTGGCCGCGAGGAAGGCCTTGACGTTCTCTCGACCTTGCCCGAGCTGCTCGCCGCCGTAGGTGTACCACGCGCCAGCCTTGCGAACTAAGCCGAGCTCCACCGCGACGTCGAGCAGTGACCCCTCTCGAGAGATGCCTTTGCCGTAGGCGATGTCGAACTCCGCCTGACGAAATGGCGGGGCGCACTTGTTCTTGACGACCTTGACGCGAGCGCGTGACCCGACGATCTCCGCTCCGTCTTTGATCGACTCAACCCGTCGAATGTCGATGCGCACCGAGGCGTAGAACTTCAACGCTCGCCCGCCAGGAGTCACCTCCGGCGAGCCGTACATCACGCCGATCTTCTCTCGCAGCTGGTTAATGAAGATCGCGAGGGTATTCGTCCGCGAGAGATTTGCGGTCAGCTTGCGCAGCGCCTGCGACATGAGGCGCGCCTGCAGTCCGACGTGGGCATCACCAATGTCGCCGTCGATCTCTGCCTTCGGTGTCAACGCAGCGACAGAGTCCACCACCACGACGTCGATGGCTCCCGATCGGATGAGCAGGTCGGCGATCTCAAGTGCCTGCTCGCCGTAGTCAGGCTGGCTAATGAGCAGCTGATCCACGTCGACACCGATCGCCTGCGCATAGACAGGATCGAGCGCGTGCTCAGCGTCAATGTAGGCGCCCCGCCCGCCCTGGCGCTGCGCTTCGGCGACGACGCGCAGCGCGAGCGTCGTCTTTCCCGAGGCCTCGGGGCCGAAGATCTCGACGATGCGACCCCGCGGCAGCCCTCC
>ML178749.1:4195-6457 GCA_004366215.1 Actinomycetota bacterium
CCGCTCGATGACGACGCGGCGGACGACGGTGCGGCGTTGCGGGGGCGAGCCGCCGACGGCGGGTCAGGAGGAGGGTCGGCCGGCGGAACAGCCGGGACGAGGGTCGTTCGGTCCCCCTGCCGGGGCGCTGCGGTGAGCTCGCGCAGCGCGAGCGTCGACTTGCCCGAGCTCTCGGGGCCGAAGATCTCGACGATGCGACCCCGCGGCAGCCCTCCGACGCCCAGCGCGAGATCGAGCGCCATCGCACCTGTCGGGATGGCCTCGATAGCCATCTGTGGGTGCTCGCCCATGCGCATAACCGCGCCCTTGCCGAACTGCTTCTCGATCTGCGCAATCGCAGCGTCGAGCGCCTTGTCTCGTTCCATACGTGCCTCCCCTGAGGGCGTCCACCCGCCTCGACCGTCACCACGACCTTAGTACGGCGCTCGGACATCCGAACACCTGATCGCACGGAGCGTTCACCACCGCACGCTCGCAACCCTCACCGAGGATCAAGGCCCCGGCTCGACCCCGCGAGGGTCAGGCGGAGGAGGTCGAGGGCGCTTGCGGTCGCGTACGTTCGAACTCGCTCTCGATCGCCAAGGAGCTGGACCATGCGTGCGGCGGACCGCTGCCCGATCGCCACGCCGATCCACACGGTGCCGGGGGGCTGTCCCTCGAGGCTCTCAGGCCCCGCAACTCCAGTCGTGGCCACACCGACGCTCGCGTGCAGGAGCTCGCGGACTCCGAGCGCCATCTCGCGAGCCGCTTCTTCGCTCACAACCCGAGGCGCTGCCACCCCGAGCACCTCGTGCTTCACGGCAGGATCGTAGGCCACGACGCCGCCTCGAAACCACGCTGACGCTCCGGGCACCGCCACGAGACGGCTCGCGAGCATACCTCCGGTGAGCGACTCTGCCACGGCGAGGTCGAGCCCGTGAGTGCCGAGCGCGCGCGCGACGACAGTCTCGAGCGTGTCCTCATCGACCCCAAAGACGTAGTCGCCGAGGAGCTCGCGTAGCACTGCCTCCTCAGCATCGAGACGAGCTCGCACCGCGTCGTCACTCGCGGCTCTCGTCGTCACACGAACCTTGATCCCCTCGATCCCCGAAGCCAAGAACGCGAGCGTCGTCTCGGTTCCCTCGAGCGCATCGAAGCGCTCGGCGACGAGCTCAGCTAGACGCGACTCGCCAAGTCCCCAGGTGCGCACGACACGCGAGCCGAGCACGTAGGGCCGATCGTCGCGGGCGCGTAGTTCCGCGAGCACCTCGTCGAGCATGTCCTCGAGCTCGAAGGGCACGCCAGGAAGACACGCGATGAGCTTGCGGCCCACAGGTACGAGCAGCCCCGGCGCAGTGCCTTTGCGCTGCTCGATCACCCTCGCTCCACGCGGTACGAGAGCCTGGCGCAGGTTGTTGCTCGGCATGCTACGCCCTCGGTCCGCGAAGATCGCTCGAATGCGCTGGGCCACCTCCTCGTCCCGCTCGAGGGGGACACCCGCCACAGCCGCCACCGCCTCGCGGGTGATGTCGTCCTGGGTCGGGCCGAGTCCACCCATCGTGATGACCGCGTCGGCCCGAGCGAGCCCTTCGCTCAGAGCCCAGACGATCTGCTGATGGTTGTCACCCACCGTGAACCGCAGCCGACTCGAGTGCCCGTGTGCCGCGAGCGCCTCCGCAACGACTCGCGCGTTCGTATCCGTGATCTGGCCGAGGAGCAGCTCAGTGCCCACGGCGACGATGCAGACCTCCACGACCTCTCTCCGATCAGGGCTGCACGCTACGGCTGTCGAGGAAGTACTGCAGCGCGCTTGCGAGCGCAAGACCAGTCGCTACCCAGAGGGCGACGGCGATCGCGAGCGGGTCGCGGAGCCACAGGCCGGGGATCAGCGCAAGGCCCACCGCGACGACCTGTACCAGCATCTTGAGTTTGCCCGGAACCCGCGCCGGCAAGCTTCGACCGACTGCTAGCACACGGGTCCGATACACGCTCACCGCGATCTCGCGAGCTCCCATCAGCACGACCGGCACGAGCGGCACCCGATGGAGCATCCAGAGCACCGCGAACGCCGAGAAGACGAGGATCTTGTCGGCGAGAGGGTCGAGGAAGGCTCCAGCTCGCGTCGTTCCTTGCCGACGCGCGAGCACCCCGTCAACCTTGTCCGACGCAGCGACCCCAACCCACAGGAGGAGGGGAATCCAGCTGTCGGGGCTGGCAAGGAGGACGACGACGAGCACCGGCGCGAGGAGGAGACGAGCGACCGTCACCACGTTGGCCGGCGTC
>SIRY01000041.1 GCA_004366215.1 Actinomycetota bacterium
GGGTCCGCGTGGAGTGCTGTCGCCAGACAGCAGTTGGCGGCGCCGAGGCGCAGCTGTATGACAGATGCTCAACGCAGACGTCGTTGGCGCCGCGCCCTCGCGGCTCCGGCGCTGCTTGGCAGCGCCGGTTTTGTGCTGCAGTGGCACAGTGCGTCGACGGTAGCGTCGGTCCGATCGCTCCAAGCACAAGCGCAGGCGCTCGAGGCGCAGCTCGCTTCACTCGGAGTCTCGGTGCACAACCTCGCTGCTCAGGTCGAGCAGTCTCGTGCGCAGGTGGCGGCTGACGAGGACTCGGTCACGATGCTGCAGCAGCAACTCGATGCGGAGCGAGCGGCCGCGCGACGGGCTCGATCCGTCCTCGTGGCGGCGGCAGACCAACAGTTCGTCACTGCAGGCGGGTACTCCGCGGTGGTGGCGACGCTTCGAAGTAACTACGCAGCCGTCGGTCTCCAGCAGGGCTACGAGGAACTCGCCTCATCGACCATCGCGCAGGCGGCCTCGACCTTTGAGCAGGCGAGCTTAGAGGCCTCGCTCACGATGGCGTCACTGAGAGCACGTCTGCGAGCGCAGCAGGCATCGCTGGCGCAAGAGCAAGCCCAGCAAGCGGCACTGAGCCAGCGCGTCGCGCAGACGGAGGCTACCCTGAGCTCCGTCCACGCGCAGATCCAAGCAGCGCTCGCGGCGCAAGCGGCAGCGCCGCTGCCGGCACCACAGGGCGTGGGTGCTGCCATTCGGGTGCTACTCGCGCCGCCCGCGCCGTCGAGCTCGCTGGAAGGCCCGGCCACCGCTGCGCAGCTGCTCGCCCTTCGCGAGTGCGAGTCGGGAGATAACTACCAGGCGGACACCGGAAACGGCTACTACGGCGCTTACCAGTTCGCGTTGAGCACCTGGTGGTCTCTCGGCTACAGCGGTCTTCCTAGCCAAGCGCCGCCAGCGCTCCAGGACCAGGCGGCCGAGCAGCTGATCGCCCGTTCCGGGTGGGGCCAGTGGCCGGTGTGCTCGGTGCTGATCGGCGTCTAAGGCTCGAGCGAGGAGGGCTTCATGCTCGGCCTCGAAGGTGCGCGAGCCGACGTGGCAGCACCGCCGTCTTCGAGGAGGACCGCAGGCGTCGTATCGAGCAGGTGCAAGATGGCGTGCGCGAGCGCTCTCGCGCTGTGAGGATCGAGCTCGAGCGCGCTCAGCCGGCGAAGCGCCCCTCCATCGTCGCTAAAGAGGTCGATGTTGAGGGAGTGAGCTGCCGGGAAGGAGACAGGATGGTCGAAGTACACCGTCGCCCGCTGCAGCCGACCCCAACCGTCGTGCGTGCGAGCGCGCCCTTCGACGGCGACCTGTTCCGTGGCGTACGTGCACATGGTCCACCCTACGCAGTCAGCTCGCGACCAAGGAACGCAAAGATTCGCTGCCAGCCGTCGTTGGCTGCTTCAGGCCGGTACGACGGCGACGCGACGTTGAAGAAGGCGTGGCCAGCACCCTCATACGAGTGAAACTCGTGTCGTTTGCCAAGGCGCGTGAGCTCGCGGTCGAGCTCTTCGACCTCGTGGGGGGATGGGTACGAGTCCTCGCGGCCGAACAAGCCGAGCAGGGGCGCGTTGAGGTCTGGAGCTCGGTCGATGACCGGACGAACCGTGAGCGGCGAGCCCTCTGGGGGTGCCGCAACGACGAAGGCCCCGTAGCAGTCGACGGCTGCGTCGAACGGAGCTGAGCACGCGGCGAGGAAGCTCTGGCGGCCGCCGGAGCAGTAGCCGATCACGCCGACCTTGCCGTTGCTCCAGTCCTGGCCTCGCAGGTACGCCGCTGCTCCGGCGACATCGTCGATCAGCTGGGAGTCCGGTACGCCGCCCTGGGCCCGGACCGCCGCTGCCGCATCACTGGGCTCGGCACCCGGCGCCTGTCGCCAGTAGAGGTTGGGCATGAGGGTGGCGTAGCCGTGGCGAGCGAAACGGTAGGCGATCTCCTTCGTCGGCTCGTCGTAGCCCGGCATGTGGTGAATGACGACCATCGACCCGTGCGAGGTGGAGTCGAGCGGACGCGCGAGGAACCCCTGTATAAGGTCACCACCGGCTCCGCGAAAGATGATCTCCTCAGTGAGTACCCGGTGCTCCATCTCACTTCCTCTCAACCTGGGATGCAGTGTGAGCGAGCGTGCCGCTCCGGCTCACAATTCGTTGTACCCTACCAGGATCCTGGAGGCGCCACGTCGATGATCACCTTGCCGACTGCGTGCTCCTCGACCGCTTGGTGCGCGGCGGCGACCTCGGCGAGCTCGAAGCGATGGAACGGCAGCGGCGTGAGCACCTGCGCTGCGAGCGCGGTACGCACGAGCTCGAGGGAGCGTGCAAGCTCGAGCGGCGTGAGCGTGTAGACCATGAGCCCTTCCAGCCGGGCATTCGCGACCATCGCCGCTCTCACAGGCATGGGTGTGTCCGCTGTTCCTGACGCGTAGAGGACGATAGCGCCGTGGGGACGCAGGAGACCGAGGTCGGTCGCGACGTTGCGAGGGTCGACTTCGATGACGGCGTCGACGCCGCCGGGGGCCCAGCTCCGCAGGGCGTCCGCGGGATCGTCGACGCGGTAGTTCACGATGAACTCTGCGCCAGCCACCTCCGCGATCGCGGCTTTATGCTCGCTCGACACCGTGGTTGCGACGCGCGCACCAAGCAGGCGCGCGAGCTGGATCGTCGCACGTCCAACCGCGCCTGCGCCGCCGGCGACGAGCACGCGCGCACCCTCGCGCACCCGCGCGCGTCGGAGCGCAGCCGCCGCCGTCAGCGCGGGAATGCCGAGGCTCGCCCCGAGCTCCATGCTGGCCCCCTCAGGCAGCGCTAGCGCTCGCTCAGCTGGTAGGCACGTCCACTGCGCTGCGGTGCCGTGTGGTCGTTGCCACTGGGCGAAGTAGACGAACACGCGCTCGCCGACGCGGCGCGAGTCGACGCCCTCACCCACCTCGTCGATGACGCCTGCGCCGTCTTGGTGTGGGATGACGAACGGGAAGGGCATCACCTTCCCAGGAGCCGCCTGCCGCGACTTGACGTCTGTCGGGTTGACGCCGGAGACGATCACCCGCACGCGTACCTCGCCCGGTCCTGGATGCGGCTCGGGGAGCTCGGTCACCTCGAGGACCTCCGGCCCACCGAGACGACGGTAGAGAGCAGCCTGCATCAGACGACCTCGCACGCAGAGGACATGATTCGCTCCCAGAGGATCTCGTCGCCATCGCGCCACGGTGCAAGAGGGGCGAACCCTGCAGCACGCAGCACGGAAGCGGAAGGCACGTTGTCACGGGCAACCCGAGCCATGACGGCCTCGACGCCCGGGACGTGCCGAACCAAGTCGATGAGCGCCGTGAGCGCAGCCGTCGCGTAGCCTCGGTTGCGCTGCGACGGGACGATGGCGTAGTGGACTTCCACAGCGCCGTTGAGTGGCGACCCATGAAAGCCCACGTGGCCGACGATGACCCGTTTCGCCGTGTCGCGTACGAGGAACGTGCCAAAGGGGTAGTCAGGGTCGACGGCCGCCTCGATGCGGGCGAGTTGCAGCGTTGCTGCGACGACGTCCGCCTGCTGGGGAAAGTCTGGGGCGGCGAGCTCAGCGCGTCTGTCCCCACGGACGACGCGCGCCGCGCGCTCAGCATCAAGCCAGACGAGCTCGACGCATCCACTCTGCATGCGCGGTCCAGCTAGTGGAACGTGAGGATCGTGATGGTGCCGAGGAGGAACAAGGCACCACCTCCACCGTAGAGCAGCGTCTTAGTCACGAGCTTCGTGCCAGGCCGGTGGACGTAGTCGTTGACGATGGTGCGCAGCCCGTTGCCACCGTGCAGGAGCCCGAGCGTGAGGAGCAGCCAGTCGAAGAGACGCCAGAGTGGGTTCGCCCAACGGTGTGCGACGAACGACGCCGTCGTGTGCGTGACGTCGTTCTCGATGTGCATGATGTACATGTGGATCAGGGCGAGGAAGAACAGAACGAGCCCTGAGACACGCATGAAGAGCCAGGCCCAGGTTTCGAAGTTCTGACGAGGCCGGCGTTGCGCTCGTGGGGAGAGTGAGATCGCCATGCTAGTGCACCCCTACGAAGAACGGCTTGACGATGACGTAACCCCCGACGATCGTGAGCACGATCGTGAGGCCGAGAAGACCGTAGAAGAGCGCTTGCTCATTTCTCACTGCGCCCGGGAAGAAGTCGATCATGATCACTCGAAGTCCGTTGAGTGCGTGGTACAGCAACGCAAAGAGAAGCCCAACCTCGAAGAGGCGCAGGACGATGTTGCCGTAGAGCTGGTGGAGCGCGTTGTAGACGTGGGGATCATTCAGCGTCGCGACGTCGACGATGTGGAGCAGCAGGAAGGCGAAGACCAAGAACCCCGTGACTCGGTGGAGTATGAACGCCCACTGCCCTGCTTTACCTCGGTACATTGAAGAGCGAGCGCGGGAGCTGCGACGAGTGGCGGATGTCTGAGCAGTCATGGCTGCCTCCGAAACCATCGGGAGCTTCGAGTGGTGGTGGCGACAACGTAGCCGGCGAAGGCCACGATGCCAAGAGCTATCACGCCGAGGGCAATCGAGAAGATGACCTGGGGGAGAGAGACCACGGTAGCCATCGACCTCCACGCTAGCAATGGTCGAGGCGAGATCGAAATCACCGTGGGCTGGAAGCGGGGGGCTCGATCACGTCAGTGCCGAGGTACGGCGTCAGCACACGAGGGAGCCGCACCGAGCCGTCCGGTTGCCGACCGACCTCGAGGAGCGCCGCGATGACCCGTGGCCAGGCGAGGGCTGAGCCGTTCAGCGTGTGGACGAACTCAGGCCGGGCACCGGGTGTCGGTCGGAACCGAATGTTGGCTCGACGTGCCTGGTAGTCGGTGAACCACGAAACCGACGACACTTCGAGCCACGAGCCGACGCCAGGGGCAAAGACCTCGAGGTCGAAGGTGCGAGCTGCAGACTGGCCGAGATCGCCGGTACACAGGTCGACGACTCGGTAGGTGAGTTCGAGCTCTTGGAGCAGGGTCTCGGCACGATGGAGGAGTTCGAAGAGCATCTGCAGAGCGTCTTCGGGTGCCGTGAGTGCGAGGATCTCGACTTTGTCGAACTCGTGGAGCCGAAGAAGGCCGCGAGTGTCGCGACCTGCTGCACCCGCCTCGCGTCGGTAGCACGGCGTCGCCGCCGTGAGGCGCTTGGGCAGCACGCTGCGCTCGAGGATCTCGTCACGGTACAGGGATGTCAGTGGGACCTCGGCGGTGGGTATGGCGCACAGGTCGTCTCGCTCGACGATGTAGGCCTCGTCGGCAAACTTTGGCAGCTGGCCAGAGGCCACCATCGTTGCTCGGCGCACGAGCGTCGGCGGATGGATCTCCTCGAACGCATCGGCGTGGCGATCGAGCGCAAAGGTCGTCAGGGCTCGCACGAGCCGGGCCCCAAGACCCCGGTAGAGAGCGAACATCGACCCCGCGATCTTCGTTGCTCGCTCAAAGTCGAGGATGCCGAGCTCGCGTCCGATGTCATAGTGCGGTACGGGCTTCCTGGCGAGGAGGTGCGACGTCACATCGATCTCCGGCGTCACGGCGCCGTGCGACGGGCTCCACTGCCGAAGGACCACGTTGTCGCGAGCGTCGTCGCCGATCGGCGTCTCAGGGCTCGGCAGGTTGGGGACGACGAGCCAGAGCGTGTCGCGTCGCGCCGTGAGCTCATCGACCTGCCTCTCGA
>SIRY01000042.1 GCA_004366215.1 Actinomycetota bacterium
CCTCGTAGGCGCGCCGTCGATCCTCGGCGGCATCGCGCCGCGATTACCGCGTTCGAGGGGGTGACCACCATCCGGAGCCCTCGTCGGGTGGCTCGTCGTCGACGGCCCGCGCCGCCTCGGGCTCCCGCTCACGGCTGCTGCGCTTGTGCCGCTCGTGATCTGGCTCTTTACGTCGTCGAACGACATCTGGCCTCGCTTCGTCGAGACCCCCGTGCCAGCGACGCTGCTCGTGGCTCAGAGGCCACCACGGTGGCTCATCCTCGTCATCGTGGCGCTCAGCGCCGTCGGCCTTGCCACCTGCGTCGCGATGTACTCCATTCCATCGCCACCCCCGATCATTGCTCCCTAGCCCGATCCTGCGGCGATCTCTCAAAGTGGGCTCGCATCCTCTAGGGTGGAGGGTGTGGATTCATCGCTGCCCCTCGGCGAGCCGTGGGCCCTACCCTGCCTGAACGCCGTCGAGGAGGGTCTTCGCCGCGCCGCAACGACGGACGATCCCGACATCACGGCCGCTGCGCTCCACCTCATCGCAGCTGGCGGCAAGCGGGTCCGGCCGCTCATCTCGCTCGCTACCGCGTGCGGCCTCGGCGCGGTCGAGCCAGATCCGAACGATCCAGTGATCCGCGGCGCGGTCGCCGTAGAGCTCGTTCACCTCGCCTCGCTCTACCACGATGACGTCATGGATGAAGCCCTCGAGCGCCGAGGTGTTCGAAGCGCGAACGCCCGCTTTGGGAACCTCGTGGCGGTCGTCACCGGCGACTTCCTGCTCGCGCGTGCGGCCGGCATCGCTGCACGTCTTGGCCAGGAGGTGGCCAGCTTGCTCGCCGACACGTTGGCTGCCATGTGCGAGGGTCAGATCCTCGAGGTCGCTGACGCGCACCGGCTGGGTCGAACCAGAGAGCGCTACCTCGCCGCGATCCGCGGTAAGACCGCCTCGCTCATGGGAGCGGCCGCCCGCATCCCCGCCATCGTGCTTGGCCTCAGCCGCGACGTGCAGGACTCGCTGAGCGTCGTCGGTACGACACTCGGCATGCTCTTCCAGCTGCGTGACGACGTCCTCGATCTCGTCGCGACCCGTGACCAGCTCGGTAAGGAACCAGGTCAGGACCTCCTCGAGGGCGTCTACACGTTGCCGGTGATCGTCGCACTCGAGGACCCAACGATCGGACCTGCCCTCGCTGACGCGCTCGCCCACGCTGACGATCCCGACCAGCGCAGCCACGCGGTCAGCAGGATCCGGCGTGCAGGCGGCATCACGACGACGATCGCGACGATGCGAGAGCTCGAAGCGGGTCTGCTCGACGCGCTCCAAGCGATCGGCATGGCTCGCAGCTCCTGGCTTGCCCGGCTCGCGGACGGGCTGATCAGCTCGACGGTGGGCGTCGCGCTCGGCCAGGAAGCCGAGTCCGCACTCGCTTAGTCAGCCTCGCCAGCCTCAGGTCGCAGCGTGGGGAAGAGGATCACCTCCTTGATGTGCCGCTGACCTGTGAGCAGCATCGCTAGGCGGTCGACCCCAAGCCCAAGGCCGCCGGTCGGCGGCAGGCCGTACTCGAGCGCACGAAGGTAGTCCTCGTCGAGAGCCATCGCCTCGTCGTCACCCGCCGCGCGACGCTGAGCCTGCTCAGCAAACCGAGCCCGCTGCTCGTCGGGGTCGACGAGCTCGCTAAACGCGTTGACGAGCTCTCGCCCTGCGACGACGAGCTCGAAGCGCTCGACGCGACCTGGCCGACGGCGGTGCTGGCGCGCGAGCGGTGACACGGAACGGGGGAAGTCGGTGACGAACGTCGGCTCCTCAAGGTGCGGCTCGACGAGGTCCTCGTAGAGCTTGAGCAACAGGTCTCCGACGTCAGGGTCGTCGAGGCCGCGCCGAGTCGCGACCTCCTTGATGCGCTCAGGCTCGTCGAGGCTCACCTCGACACCGAGCGCCTCGCTGACGAGCTCTTCCATGGTCGCGGTGCGGTACGGCGGGGTGAGGTCGACGCGTCCTGCTGGAGTCTCACCTGCCGTCGCGCCAAAGACCGCCTCCGCAGCGCGCGCACAGAGTAGCTCTGTGAGCGCCCGCATCGTCCCGAGGTCTGCGTAAGCTTGGTAGACCTCGAGCATGGTGAACTCGGGGTTGTGACGTGGAGAGATACCTTCGTTGCGAAAGTCCCTACCGAGCTCGAAGACCCGCTCGAAGCCGCCGACGACGAGCCGCTTGAGGTAGAGCTCCGGCGCGATCCTCAGGTAGAGATCCATGTCGAGGGCGTTGTGGTGCGTGACGAAAGGCCGCGCCGCGGCGCCCGAGGCGACTGGCTGCAGGATCGGTGTCTCCACTTCGACGAAACCCTGCTCGACGAGCGTCGAGCGCAGCGCCCAGATCATCGCGCTGCGCGCGAGGAAGCGCTCTCGCACCCCAGGGTTCGCCCACAGGTCGACGTAGCGCTGCCGGTAGCGCACGTCGGGGTCGCGCACGCCGCGCCACTTGTCGCCAAAGGACCGCCTCGCGTGAGCGAGAAGCCTCACGCTGGTCGCGAGCACCGACACCTCGCCGGCGCGCGTCGTGGCGACGGTACCGTCGACACCGATCCAGTCACCGACGACGAGCGCCGCTGCCAGCGCCTCGAACGCTGCCGTCCTATCCGCACGCAACCACACCTGGATCTGACCGCTCGCATCGACGAGGTCACCAAAGAGCGTGCGTCCCTGCCGGCGCAGCCGCAGGAGACGGCCCGCGACACGCACCGCAAGCTCGGTCTCTGTTCCCGGCGCGATCGCGCCGGCCCGCACACGCACGGTCTCGATCGCCTCGACTCCGTCGAAGGCGTAGGGGGTCACAAGGGGCGAGGAGGCGTCGCCGCCTGAGGTCTGCTCGCTCTCCATCGGCGCCTCCTCCTCGCCAAGCGCTCAGAGTCTACGCCCTCGTCGACCCACGCTGATTCCTCATCCACACGAGGCGCAGCCCGTGCAAGGTGAGCCACGGCTCGATCGCATCGATAACTGGGATCTCACAGCCGACGACCTCACACAGACCGCCGGTCGCGATGACAGGCGCGGCCACGCCGAGCTCGGCCCGCATGAGCGATACCAAGTGGGTCACCTGCCCGACGACGCCGTTGATGACACCTGACTGGATCGACGCAACCGTCGAGCGTCCGATGACGCTCCGAGGTCGCTCGAGCTCGACCTTGCGCAGGGCCGCTGCGCGAGCGACCAACGCGTCGAGCGCGACGACGATGCCCGGCGCGATCGCGCCGCCTCGGTAGGCACCCTCGGCGTCGATCGCATCCACCGTCGTCGCGGTGCCAAAGTCGACGACGAGCACGGGAGCACCGTAGAGCGCGACCGCCGCGACCGCATCCACAACGCGATCAGGGCCGACCTCGCGCGGGTCGTCGTAGCGCACCGCGATGCCGACCTTCGTCCCGGGACCCACGACGAGGGGCTCCACGCCCACGTGCGACCGTACCATCTCGAGCACGGTCCGGGTCACGTTAGCCGCTGACGAGGCCACGATGGCGCCGACCACAGCTGCTCCGACCCCACGCTGGGCGAGAAAGCTCGAGACCACCACGAACGTCTCGTCCGCCGTGCGGTCCGCTCTCGTCGCGAGCCGCAGGTGCGCCCGGAGGCCCTCGTCAGCACGGCTCGTCCCAGCGTCGAGGTCGTAGACTCCGATGACGGTCTCGGTGTTGCCGACGTCGATCGCTAGCAGCTCACGCACCATCGCGACTCCCAAGCGGCCGATTGTCGATGAGACGCACACCCTCGACCCGCCAGGCACAAAAGAGGCGCGACCCGCGTGAGAGCGTCGCTGGCACGGTCAGCAGCGGCGGGTCTGCGACCACGACGTAGTCGAGCTCCGTCCCAGCGAGCGCCCCGCGAACGGCTTCGACGAGGGCTCCAGCGCGGTCTCCGACGCGGGCCCTCGCTGCGTACTCGCCAAGGACACCGGCGACCCGGCGGGCCTCGCTGAGCCCTGAGGCACTGAGGCGCTGGTTCCGAGAGGACAGCGCGAGCCCCCACGGATCACGTACCGTCTCGACGGCGACGACCTCGCAGCGAAGGTGCAGCTCAATGACCAACCGACGCACCACGAGCAGCTGCTGGTAGTCCTTCTCGCCAAAGTACGCGTGCTGCGGGCGCACGAGTGCGAGCAGCTTCGTCACCACCGTCGCGACGCCCTCGAAGTGCCCAGGCCGCGACGCACCCTCCATGGGGTCGGTGATCTGTGCGACCGACACCCGCACGAGGACCGGTTCGGGGTGCAGCTCGCTCGGGCTCGGCGCGAAGACGATGTCGGCGCCTGCGGCGGCAGCGACCTCGACGTCGTGCGCTAGCGAACGCGGATAGGCCGCGAGGTCGTTGGGGTCGTCGAACTGGAGTGGATTGACGAAGATGGAGACGCAGACGACGTCGTCGCGCTCGCGTGCCGCTTCGATGAGCGCGCGGTGGCCGTCGTGCAGGGCCCCCATGGTCGGCACGAGACCGACACGAGCGCCGCGCCGCGCCGCATCCTCGAGCGTCCCGACGAGCGCGTCGACACGCTCGACCAGCGTTACCACGGCAGCTCCTCGCTCCAAGCTCGCACCGGTGGACGTGCGTAGCGATCGAGACCACCGACCGCGATGCGACGCGCTAGCTCTCGGTCGAGGTCCGCGAGTGGCCAGAGGACGAACGCTCGCGTCCCCGCGCGAGGATGCGGCACCATGAGCCTCGGTGGTGCGCTCACGACCACCCCATCCATCCACACGAGGTCGAGGTCCAAGGTCCGCGGGCCGTTGGCGACGAGCCGCGTGCGGCCGTGCCTCGTCTCGATCGCGAGCAGGGTCGCCAGGAGGTCGAACGGAGAGCGGGTCGTCGCGAGCTCGCAGACGGCGTTCGCGTAGCGAGGCTGACCCGGCGGCCCGCCTTCGGGCTCAGTCTCGTAGAGGCGTGACACCGCGACGACGTCGTCGAGCTCATCGAGCGCCTCGCGAAGGGTCTCGCGCGGGTTGCCAAGGTTCGCTCCGAGCGCCACGAAGGCACGGCGTCGCATCGATCCGCTCACCGAGACCGCTCCGCCCTCGCCGTGACGCGAGCCCCCACGAGCTCGAGCGGTGGCGCAAGCTTCGTCACCGACACCGCCACTCGAACGAGGCGCTCCCAGCCGAGCTCAGCGACGACCTCGTCCGCCAGCCGACCGGCGAGGCGCTCGACGAGCACGTGGTCGTCGCGCAGCACTCGTGGCACGACGCCCTCGAGGACGGCGTAGTTCGCAGTCGCATCCAGCGTGTCTGCGGATGGTTCCGCTGCAAGGTCCAGCTCCACCTCGATCTCGATCGGCTGAGGGTGCGCCCGCTCGGCCTCGCTCACCCCGAGGCGGGCCTGCGCGCGAATGCCGGCAACGACGAGCCTCATCCCCACGTTCCCACCGCGTCATGCATCGCTGCTCGAAGGTGGAGGTAGTCACGCACCGGCCGCACTCGGTGCACGCGCACGAGCTGCACGCCGTGCTCGATCGACCAGATCGCCGCAGCGAGGCTCTGCTCCTCACGCTCGAGCGGTGGGAGCGGACCGTGGGCGCGGCAGAGCTCAGCGAGCATGCTCTTTCGCGACACGCCGATGGCGAGCGGTGCTCCGAGCGTGCTCAGCGCATCGAGGTGCCCGAGCAGGGCGAGGTTGTGCGCGAGGGTCTTGCCAAAGCCGATTCCAGGGTCGAGCCAGATTCGCCCCACGCCGAGCGAGCGGCCCTCCTCGAGACGAGCAGCGAGCCAGGCGCGCACCTCGCTGACGACGTCGTCGTAGGTGGGGTTCTGCTGCATTGTCTGGGGATCACCCTTGGCATGCATCGCGATCCACCCAACGCCAAGCTCCGCCGCTACCGGCCCGAGACGACCACTGACGTCGTTGAGGATCGTGGCGCCGGCACGAACAGCAGCGCGCGCCACACCTTCTTTGACGGTGTCGACGGAGATCGTGCCGTAGGGAGCGAGCGCCTCGATGACGGGGATGACGCGGCGGAGCTCTTCGGCCTCAGCGACCGGAACCGCGCCTGGCCGTGTCGACTCGCCGCCGACGTCGACGATGTCTGCGCCCTCTGCAAAGAGCTCGAGCCCGTGCTCGACGGCCCGGGCATGCTCGAAGTAGCGCCCCCCGTCGGAGAACGAGTCTGGCGTGACGTTGACGATGCCCATGACGAGGACGTCGTGCCCACCGCTGCTCATCGGGGTGGTCGCCCTCGTTCCAGCTCAGCGAGCGCGCTCGGGCTCGCGGCCTCTCGACCCGCAAGCGCCTGCGTGGTCACGATGACGCCTTCTCGGCGCACGCCACGGATCGCAAGACACGAGTGCTCGGCTCGCACGGTCACGCGGACGAGCCGAGCTCGAGCGAGTCGCGCGATCCCCGTCGCGATGTCGCTCGTCAGGCGCTCCTGCAGCTGGAGCCGGTGCGCGTGGCGCTCCACTTCGCGCACGATGGCCGAGAGGCCGAGCACGCCAGCGCCAGGAAGGTACTCGACGGCAACGGTGCCGACGAAGGGCAGGAGGTGGTGCTCGCACAGCGCCGCAAAGCCGATCTCGTCGAGCACGACCGGGGTTCGCTGCTCAGGCTGGTAGCGCACCGGCTCCTCAGGCGGTGTCTGGTAGCCCCCAAGGAGCTCGCTGAGCGCAGCGACGACGCGTTCGGGAGTGCGGCGCCGCACGTCGTCGCTCAGTTCGCCTCCGAGCTCGTTCTCCACCCAGGCGAGCAGCGTCGCGACCGCCTCGAGTGCATCCTGCCGCGCGACCTCGCTCATGGCTGCTCCCGGTACGTGGCGATGAAGGGCAGGTTTCGGTACCGCTCAGCGACATCGAGTCCGTAGCCGATCACGAAGACGGGCGGAATGTCGAAACCAACGTAGGCGATCGGCAGGTCGCCGCGGCCGTCGTCAGGCTTTCGCAAGAGCGCACACACCGCGAGCGATGCCGGACCTCGCGAGGCGAGGTTGGTCAAGAGGTACCGTAGCGTCAGACCGCTCTCGACGATGTCCTCAACGACGATGACGTCTCGGCCCTCGAGCTCGACGTCGAGGTCTTTGATGATCCGCACCACCCCCGAGGTGCGCGTCGCGCTACCGTAGGAGGACACGGCCATGAAGTCGACGCTCACCGGCAGCTCGATCGCGCGGGCGAGGTCGGCCATGAAGACGAAGGCGCCCTTGAGGACACCGACGAGGAACGGCGCGCGGCCCTCGTAGTCCTTCGTGATCGCCCGGCCGAGCTCTCGGACGCGATCGCTGAGCGCATCGGCGGTGATGAGCACCTCGCCGATGTGCGGATCGTCGAGGAACCACGTCACGGGCGCCTCCCTCCCGACTCAGAGCCCGAGACGGGCGATCTCCTGGCCCTTTGAGCTTAGGACGAGCCAGCTCTTGACCCGACGCACGCAGAGCGCCCCAGGGAGGACGTGCGCTCCTCGCGTCCCGCGGGCTACCTCGACGAGCGCGCGCCGGTGCGCCTGAGAGAGCCGAAGTCCAGTGACGGACTCGACCCACTCGGCAAGGGCGAGGGTCATCGGCGCAACCTCAGGGTTCGCGGCGAAGATCGACGCAGCCTCTCGAGCGTGCTCAGCCGCGCGAGCGAGGAGCGGCACGACGTCGCGGTGCGCGATCGCGCTGGCCAGCGGTAGCAGCTCGCGCCTCACGCGCACGCGAACGAACCGCGCGTCGTCGTTCATCGGATCTCGCAGCGGTACGAGTCCGGCCGCCCGCACCACGGCTACGAGCTCCGCCCGTCGCAGCGCGAGCGCAGGGTGGCGCGGACCAGGCTCCATCGCTCCGATTCCGACGAGTCCCGCGCCTCGCAGCAGGTTGATGAGGACGGTCTCGGCCTGGTCGTCCATCGTGTGCGCCGTCGCCGCCCCCTCGAGAGCTCGGAGTCGAGCTCGACGAGCGCGCGCCTCGAAGTTCGGCCCTTGGCGCACGACGACGCGCCGCTCGACGACGCTGATCCCAAAGCGCCAGAGCATGGACGCGAGGAGCGAGCCTTCGGCGGCCGACTCCGGACGCGCACCGTGGTCGACGTGGATAGCGACGACGCGGTACCCCAGCGCGGCGAAGAGCACGCTCAGCCCGAGCGAGTCCGCTCCTCCCGAGACGCCAAGCCGTACCGTCGTGGCGCCTGGCTGGACGAGCCGTCGTGCGAGCGAACCAAGCTCCACACCCGCACGCCGCACCGCGGCGGCGAGCTCACCTGCCCACCTAGGCGGACGCAGCACGCACACGCGCGAGCCACCGCGTGGGGTCATCGAGTTCGTCGAGCGTCGGTAGCGACGCCGGATCTGCAAAGACCTCGCGCGAGGCACCGGGGTCCTCGCGCTCGATCGCCTCGAAGAACGCACGACCGCGCTCGTACTGACGAACTTTCTGGTCGAAGCCGAGGATTCGAGCGACGAGGCGCGCAAGTCCACGAGCACGCCGGCGCTGGTCGACGACGCGCGCGAGGTCGTCATCACCCGGCACCACCCCCGCTGGCAAGGTGCGCATCACCCAGTCAGCGTGGCCCTCGACCACGCTCATCACCGCGCTCACTTTGGCGAGGGCCTCTGCCGCCCGCTCCGGCAGCACGAGCTCGAGCGGTCCGAACTCTCCCCGGCGTTGGTCGTCACCGAGCGAGCGCAGGAGCGCCATGAGAGCATCGACCGGCGTCGCTGGACGAGCGCGGAGGATCTCAGCCATAGCGCCATAGAGCAGCTCGAGCAGCCACGGGGCGCTGTAGAACTGGGCGCGGTGGGTCAGCTCATGGGCGAGCACCCACCGCGCGACGACGTCGTAGGGTGCACCAGCCGCCTCCGCAAGCCGCGCCACGTTCTGACCGACGAGCACGAGGAGTGGCTCTTCGTCCGGACCGCCAGGGAGGTACTGCCCGAGCACTCGCGGGCAGAGCGCAGCGAGCACCGCTCCAAGGAGTGCTCCGCTCAGCTCCGCAGCACCGGCGGGTACCCCCTCTGGGTACAGCCGTTCGAGGAGCGCCGCGTAGGAGCGGGCGTTGCGCTCCGCCCACGAGCGACGAGACAGGTTGGCAAACGACAGCGAGCTGTGGCCGACGTCAAGCCCGCTCTGGGACGCAACCACCGGAACGACCTCGTTGACGAGGTCGACGAGGTCGAGCGGGGTTGGCGGCGTCTCCGGCACGAGTCCACGAACGGTCAGCGCCGCCACCGTCGCTGAGACCGGGCTCACCACCTCGGCCACCCCGGGCAAGTCAGGCGACCCGACTCCGTCCCCTCGTCCGCGCCGCGCCGAGTGGCTGGTGCGCGTAGCAGTACTTCGACTTGTTGTAGATCGACAGCTTCGTCGAGCACCCTGGCTCCTTGCACACGCGTCCTCGCTGGTACGTCCGCGGTGCTCTGCCTGTTGCCAGGGGTTGTGCAACGATCGAATCTTCCCCTCGGCCCACCATGACCTGAGCAACCCACGATGCCCCCCGCCCTATTCCGCCGCGCCCTCGTTCGAGCGCTGTCGGTCCTTCGCCGCCTCGTTGCGCAGCGCCTCCGCGAGCCGCGCGAGGAGGTGCTCTGGCACCCGAATACGGGATCGCTCGCTGATGACCGTGCGAAGCTCTGCCTCGAACTCGAACGCCTCGAGGCAGGAGCCGCAGTGGTCGAGGTGCTGGCGGACCGCTGCTCGGCGCTCATCGGTCAGCTCACCGTCGAGGTACACGTAGAGCTGACCGATCACCTCGCGACACTCAGGCGTCGAGGGGCCGCGAGGATCAGGCTCGATGTCATAGTCCCGATGGTCTGCACCAGCACCACTCATGGCCTCACGCACCCGTCTCTGTCGCCCGATCAGCTCGGGCAAGTCGCTTCTGCAACAACGCTCGCTGCAACGCGCGCCTTCCCCGATGCAGCCGACTCATGACCGTGCCGAGCGGCACGCCCATGATCTCGGCGATCTCGCGGTAGCTAAAACCCTCGACGTCTGCCAGGATGACCGCCAGCCGAAACTGCTCTGGCAGCGCGTCGAGCGCCGCGGTCACGTCGGCGTCCGTGAACGAGTCCAGCACTTCCTCCTCGGCGCTGCGTCCCGCCAAGGCCGCCTCAAGACCGCCGAGGCGTCGGTACAGGTAGAGGTCCTCCACCTCCTCAAGGTCCGTCTCGTCCGGTCGCCGCCGTCTCGCACGGTAGGTGTTGATGTAGGTGTTCGTCAGGATCCGATAGAGCCACGCCTTGAGGTTGGTCCCGTCCTCGAAGGTGTCAAATGCCCGGTAGGCCTTGAGAAACGTCTCTTGGACGAGGTCCTCAGCGTCAGCGGGGTTGTGCGCCATCCGCAACGCCGCCGAGTAGAGATTGTCGGCGAACGGGAGCGCGAGCTCCTCGAAGCGCTCTCGATCAGCCACGACGCCTCCCGTCAATCGCGCGAGCCCGGGAGGGGACTCGAACCCCTGACCTGCTCATTACGAGTGAGCTGCTCTGCCGACTGAGCTACCCGGGCGTCAGGGCACCAGTGTAGCTAACCGACGTTGGTGACGAGCTCGGCGAGCACGAGCGGCACCGACACACGCCGAGCCAGCGACCGGCTCGCCCTCGACGCCGCGCGTCCCCACCGAAGCTCCGTCGCGTGGGCTCGCACGAGCACCGCGAGTCCGAGCCGCACGAGCACCTCCTGCTGACCGAGTGGCACCGTCGAGGGGGGTCGTAGCCGCGCAGCAACGAGGGAGGGCCGCTCACGCTCGAGCAGCGTCGGCAGGCACCGCCAACCCTCGAGCCATCCGCGAGGATCTTCGAGGGCTTCGAGGGCCCTGAGGAGCTCGAGGTCGCTCGGCACGAGCTCGCTGAGCGGATCGCCGAGCTCGACGCCACGGGCCGTGAGCACCTCGGTGACCTCAGCCGCAGGGGGCGCCTCGACCGGCACCCGCACGCACCGCGACACGAGCGCAGCGAGCTCGGTCGGGACGGCGCTGCCGGCGAGGAGCCACCGACCTCGGTCGCTCGGCTCCTCGATCGCCTTGAGGACGATCGGCGCGACGCTCGCGACGCGCTCAACCCCTACGAGTCCAGCCACCCTCCACCGCTCAGCGCTGTGTCGAGCGTGCTCAACGAGACCCCGGATGTCCTCGACGCTCGGCGTCGAGGAGAGGATGCGGACCTCTGGGTGCGCGCCCTCCTCGATCGCCTTGCACGCGCCGCAGACACCACACCCTCCATCGGGACACACGAGGTGCTGAGCCCCGAGGACGACAAGCTCCTCGAGGCCGCTGCCTCGTGGACCGAGGAGGACGAGCGCTGTGGGCGAGCTGTCGAGCGCGCGCCAGAGCCGGGCAAGCGTCGCCGGCCGATAGCGCTCGAGACGCTCACGCGCGTTCGACACCGAGCGCCTCCAGTCGCTCGTCGATCATCGCGCCGATCGCCGATGCGAGCGCATCTTCGTCACCGCTCGCGTCGACGAGCCACCACCCCTCTCGGGGGGCGAGGAGCCGGTAGCGGTCGCGGACGGCGCGCCACCGTTCGAGTCCGGCGCCTTCGAACCGATCACCTGCATCGAGCCCGAGCGGCTCGTCACGATCGAGCACGATGACGACGTCAGCGGGTGGCGCACCGACGAGCGCCTCGAGAGCCCAGATCGCTGCCTCGCCGACCTGCTCACCCTGGTACACGAGGGTCGAGGGCTGGTAGCGATCCAGGAGCACCACGCGACCAGCGGCGAGTGCCGGGACGACGATCGCGTCGACGAGCTCGGCTCGGGCCGCACAGAAGGTCAGTACCTCCGCCCACGGCGCCATCGCCTCGTGCACGACCACGCCGCGCAGCGCCTCAGCCACCGGCGTGCCGCCCGGATCGCGTCCGCAGACGACCCGGTAACCTCGTCTCCCGAGGTACGCCGCGGCGTGCGCGAGCTGCGTCGACTTGCCGACCTTGTCGGCTCCCTCGAGCACGACGAGGCCCCCGCGACTCACGCCGAGCCCCCGAGCCGTGCGCGGCGTTCAGCGAGGAGGTCGAGGGCGGTCTCAAGGTCAAGCGTCGCCGGGTCAACGCCTCGCGGAAGCGACGCGTTGACCTCGCCGTCGCTCACGTACGGTCCGTAGCGGCCGGAGCGCACGACGATACGACGCTTTCGCTCCGGATCCTCACCGAGCTCGAGCACGCTCGCGGAACGCCCTCGACGCTTGGGCTCGCGGAACCGAGCGAGCGCGTCCTCGAGTCCGATCGTAAAGAGCTCGTCTGGCTTCTCGAGCGAGCGCGTCTCTCGGCCACGCGAGAGGTACGGACCGAAGCGACCGAGGTGGGCGACGACCTCTTGACCGGTCTCTGGGTCGACCCCGATGCGGCGAGGGAGCGAGAGCAGCGCGACCGCGTCGTCGAGGCTCAGCGTCTCTGGGTGCTGTCCGACCAAGAGCGACACGCGCCGCAGTCCACGGTCGTCACCTTCGCCGAGCTGCACGTAGGGGCCGAAGCGACCCGTGCGAACCAGCACCGGTTGCCCGTCGAGCTCGCCGAGCACGCGGTCACCACGTGTGGCGCGCTCGAGGAGCTCGACCGCACGATCGACGGTCAGCTCGTCGGGTGCGAGGTCGTCAGGTATCGATGCAGTCTCTTCGCCTGCCTGCACGAACGGGCCGTAGCGGCCTACCCGAACGACAACGGGCGTACCGTCAGCCCGCGTGCCGAGTGGGATTGAGTTCACCTCTCGCGCGTCGATCTCGGCCAAGCGTTCAGCCACGAGCTGGTGCAGACCAGGCGTACCGTTGCCCCAGTAGAACGAGGTCAGGTACGGCGTCGGATCCTGCTGCCCTGCCGCGATGCGGTCGAGGTCATCCTCGAGGTGCGCCGTGAACGAGTAGTCCACGAGCTCAGCGAAGTAGCGCTCGAGCAGCTGGACCACGGCGAAGCCGACGAACGTCGGTACGAGCGCTTGGTGGCGCCGCCAGGCGTAGTTCCGCTCGAGGAGCGTCGTGATGATCTGGGCGTAGGTCGACGGCCTGCCGATCCCCCGCTCCTCGAGAGCTCGCACGAGCGAGGCCTCGGTGTAGCGCGCAGGCGGCTGCGTCTCGTGACCCGACGACAGCGCCTCATCGACCACGAGGCGCTCTGAGCGCTCGAGGTGCGGCAGCGCAGGCTCATCGTCGTCAGCCTGCGTCGGGTAGGCCATGAGGAACCCTGGATCGGCGAGCGTCCTGCCTCGAGCAACCAGTGTCGCCGTCTCGAGCCGGGCTCCGGCTGCTTCGACCGGCTCACGGAGCGACGACTCAAGGGTGACCACCATCGCCACGCCGCGCGCGTCGCTCATCTGCGAGGCGAGGGTGCGACGGTAGATGAGCTCGTAGAGACGCGCCTCATCGCTGCCAAGCTCGCGAGCCACGTCCGCCGGGTCGCGCCACCGCTGGCCCGCGGGGCGGATCGCCTCGTGCGCCTCTTGCGCGTTCTTCACCCTCGAGCGGTACCGACGTGGGGCGTCGGGGAGCGCTGAGGGATACCGCGACGCCACGATCCGTCTGGCCTCCGCGACGGCCTCAGCGCTCAAGGCCACGGAGTCCGTTCGCATGTAGGTGATGTAGCCCTGCTCGTAGAGGCGCTGAGCGACCGACATGGTCCGCTGCGCCGAGAAGCGCAGCCGCCTGGAAGCCTCTTGCTGGAGGGTCGAGGTCATGAACGGGGCCTCAGGTCGACGGACGTAGGAGCGCTCCTCGAGCTCGACGACGGTGGCCGTCTCACCTCGGAGGGCTCCAGCGAGCTCGCTCGCCGTGCGCTCGTCGAGGACGAGCACCTCGGCTCTCGCGACGCCACGAGCGTCGAAGTCGCGACCGGCGGCCACGCGTCGGCCGTCGAGCGCCGCGAGGCGCGCTGAGACGTGGTCCCCGTCGTCCCCTCGGCTGAGCTCGACCTGCACGTCGAAGTACCGAGCCGGTCGAAAGGCCATGCGCTCGCGCTCCCGATCGACGAGCAGACGACAGGCCACCGACTGGACACGCCCCGCCGAGAGCCGTGGCATGACCTTCTTCCACAGCACCGGCGACACCTCGTAGCCAAAGAGGCGATCGAGGATGCGGCGGGTCTCCTGCGCGTCGACGAGTCCGCGATCGATGCCCCGGGTCGCGCTAAGTGCCGCTCTGATGGCGGACTCGGTGA
>ML178750.1:0-8509 GCA_004366215.1 Actinomycetota bacterium
ACGAGCGCACGATCGACTACGTGCGACGACTCATCGCCGAGCATGCGCTCGGCCCAGGCGACCGACTGCCGAGCGAGCGGGAGCTCGCCCAGGCGGCCGGCGTGAGCATGGTGACGGTGCGCCGGGCGCTCCATGAGATGGCGGTTGCGGGGGAGGTCGTGCGGGTTCAGGGGCGCGGCACCTTCGTGCGTGAGCGCATCCAGTCTGACTCCACGATCGTCGGCAGTCTGCGCGCGACGCTCGCGAGCCACGGGATCAGGCTCGACACGCAGCTCCTCGCCCTCAGCGTCCAGCCTGCCACTGAGCTCGAGGCAGCGGCCCTTGAGGTCACACCTGGCACGGACCTGTGGGTGCTGCACCGTCGGCGGCTCATCGACGGAACCCCAGCGATCCGAGAGATCGCTCGCATCCCAACCGTACGCGCTCCCGACCTCGATGTGCGCTTCGACCCCACTCGCGACTCCCTCTACGAGGTGCTCCAGTCGGTCTACGGGCTCGGCGAGGGGTACGAGCACCAGACGCTCATCGCGAGGCCAGCCTCCGACCACGAACGTCGTGACCTCGAACGCGGTCCTGGGGCGTGGGTCGTCGCGCACCCGGGCGTCTCGCGAACGAGCCGAGGGCTCGCCTTCGACGCCTTCGAAATGGCCTTCGCCCCCGAGCTGTTCGCCTTTCAGCTCTATTCTCAGCCCCGCGCTGACTTCCTCGAGGGCGAGCTCAGCGTCGACGGGCGACGAGCCCCTCGTCGAGCACGACGACGAGTCCCGGGTGATCGAGCAGGTGCGTGACGGGAACGTCGTCGAGGCGAGCACCGTCGAGGACTAGCTGTGCTACCGCTCGCTTCGTCTCGCCAGCGATGAGGAGCAGGAGCGACTGGGCGCGACGGAGGTCGCCGAGGCCAACCGTCACCGCTCGCGTGGGTCGCATCGCGGGGGGAAGGTCGCAGAAGTTGGCCTCGCGTGTCAGCTCGCTGAGCGTGACGACGTGGGTTCGCTCGTCGTCATGGGAGCCAGGCTCGTTGAAGGCGACGTGGCCGTTCCCCCCGACGCCGAGCACGGCGACGCGGAGCCCGCCGACCGCGTCGATCGCGTCGTCGTAGCGCCAGGGCTCAGCGGCGTGGAGCACGGGGTCGAGGGGGTGGAACGCCGCGGCGTCGGCGAGGACGGCGGCGAGGTGGTGACGAAGGTAGTCCTGGAAGCTCCCCTCTGGGTAGGTCGCGAGGTCGACGTACTCGTCGAGCATGAAGATGTGCCAGCCAGCCAGGAGGCGATGGCCGAGCGCGTACTGCTCGGCGAGCCACCGGTAGAGGCCCTGCGGCGTCGAGCCCGTTGGCACCGCGATCGAGGAGGGCGGGCGCGCCTCGCGCAGGATGCGGCTCAGCTCCTCGCCGGCACGCTGGTCGAAGTGACTGGGGTCTGTCACGATGAGGCGCACTGGTCACTCCTCCTCGGAGAGAGCACGGGGACGTCGTGCGGCTTGTGGCATCAGCGAGAGGTAGCGCTCGAGACGAGCCCGGAGCTGGTGCGCCTCTCGTGTCCCGAGCGAGCACACCGGCGTGAGCTGAGGAGGGGGGAGCTCGACGGCGTTGCCGAGCGCAGTGTGGGCGAGGGCAGCGACGCCGAGGACGCTCGGCGGGGCCTCGGTCGTCGCGACGTCGAAGCCGAGCGTGGCGAGCGTCTGAGGACGTGCACGTGCACCCGGGTGGTGCGCCATGCGTACCGCTCGGGTGTGTCCGAGCGTCTCGAGGCAGCGTGTGAGCTCGAAGGCGATCCCCTCACTGAGCGCTCGCGCGAGGTCCGCTGGGCTCGTCGCGAGGGTGATGCCGAGGATGCTGCCCGCGAGATCCGAGCGCCAGAGGACCCCCTGCTCGCCCCCTGCGAGGTACGGCGCGACGACGAGGTCGCAGCCGTCGGCGGTGCACACCTGAGAGGCCCACTCCTCGATCGAGGCGATCGAGGAGTGGGTGAGCTCAGCGAGCCAACGAAGACTCGAACCGGTTGCGAGGAGGTCGAGCTCAACACCGACGCTCGCCGGTCGGGCGAGCGGTGTGTAGAGCAGGTCGAGACGGCGCTCCGCGGACGCCTCGGCGCGAGCGAGGACGACGGTTGAGGTACCCTCGATGACCGCGATGGCGTCGTCGTCGCCCATGGTGAGGTAGTGGTGCCCAGCGACGGAGTCGGCAAGACCGACCAAGACAGGCGTTCCGGAGGCGACCCCTGGGAGGCGGCCTGGCAGGAGCGGCCGTGAGCGGGTCGGACTCACGACCGGTGGGACGAGCTCTTGAGGGACCCCCCACAGGGCAAGGAGCGTCGCGCTCCACGAGGCGCTCTCGAGGGCGTAGGCGCCGTAGCCGGAGGCGGTCGAGGGCTCAGTTGCGACGTCACCCGTCAGCCACGCGTAGAGCCAGTCCTTCGCGGACAGGATGTGCGAGGCGCGGCGCCCGAGCGCGAGGTACATGGGGATGATGTAGCGGCCGTCGATCGGCGCGCCGCTGACAGCGGCGATCTGACGCTGGTCGGCCTCGCTGAGTTCCCGAGCCACCAGGAGGTCAGCTCGACTGTCCTGCCAGGTGCGCGCCGGTGCGATCGGTGCGAGCGACCCATCGGTCGCGACGAGGGTCGGCATCTGGCCGGTGAGCACGACTGCTCCAGGTGGGCGATCGTCGAGGGGGAGTGTGTCAACGGCGCTCAGCAGCGCGCGCGTCCACGCGTGAGGTTCCTGCTCGGCGGCGCCGGGCTCTGGGTGCGAGGTGGCGTAGGACGCCTGTGACGCCGCCTCAAGTCGGAGCGCATCGTCGACGAGCGCGACCTTGATCCCCGAGGTGCCAAGGTCGACCACGAGGACGGTCCGCGTCACGCAGAAGCTCCCACGCGGGCTCGCACAGCCCGCAAGGCCTCGCGAGCCGCCTCGATTGTGCGGTCGATGTCGTCGTCGGTGTGAGCGAACGACACGAAGAGGTTCTCGAGGTGGTTGGGGTGGAACAAGACGCCCCGGTCCAGCATCTCCTCGAAGAACACGCGAAAGTGTGCTGGACGCGCGTGCTCGATGGCGTCGCGGTAGGAGCGAATGGGGGCGTCGGCGAACCAGATCTGCAGGACACCCCCGACGCCGACGACGCTGCCGGCGACGCCGGCGTCGCGGCGCGCCTGCTCGAGACCCTCGCGTAGACGGTGTGCTCGCTGCTCGAGGAGCTCGTAGCGCGTCGGGTCGGCGAGCCACTCGAGCGACGCGTGTGCAGCAGCCACCGCGATCGAGTTCGCTGAGTAGGTACCCGCGATCGAGACCGTGCCGTCGGCGACGAGCTCCATGATCTCGCGTCGGCCACCGATCGCGGCGACCGGAAAGCCTCCACCGAGGCCCTTGGCGAGAACCGTCAGGTCGGGCGTGACGCCGTAGCGCTCTTGTGCGCCGCCGAGCGCGAGACGAAAGCCCGTGATCACCTCGTCGAAGATGAGGACCACCCCGTGACGCTCGGTGAGCGAACGCAGGCCCTCGAGGTAACCCGGTTCAGGCAAGATGCAGCCTGTGTTGCACATGACCGGCTCCGTGATGAGCGCAGCGATCTCACCACGGTGGGACTCGAGGACCTCTTCGACGACGCTGAGGTCGTTCCAGGGTGCGATCACGAGTGTCTCGCGCAGCTCGTCGGGTACCCCGGGGCCCTGGGGAACGGGGAGCGGGTGGCGTGCGTCCCCAGCCTCGAGGGGGTCAGGGTGCTTAGACCAGTAGATCGTGTCGTTGAAGCCGTGGTAGTGACCCTCGAAGCGGATGACCTTCGGACGACCCGTGTAGGCGCGAGCGAGCCGGAGGGCGTAGAGGACGGCCTCGGTGCCGGAGTTGACGAGTCGGACCTGCTCGACGCTCGGTACCGCTGCGACGATGGCGTCAGCGAGGTCGGCCTCGAGCGCCGTGGGGAGCGCGAAGACGGTGCCGACGTTGCAGATGCGCTCGACGACAGCGTCGGTGACCTCGGGAGGCCGGTGGCCAAGCAGCATGGGCCCAAGACCGAGGAGGTAGTCGACGTACTCGTTGCCGTCGACGTCGACGAGGTGCGCACCGTCACCGTGGTCGGCGAAGATTGGGTGTGGCTCCCAGCCGCTGAACTGGGCTCGCGCGGTCGAATTCACGCCGGCAGGGATCGAACGAAGCGCCCGCTCGAAGAGCGCTGCGGAGCGCTGGTAGCGCTCGGGGTGGAGAAACGCGTAGCTCACTGCTTGCTCCTTCGGTCATTAGGAGCTTATACTCGCTAACGACGAGTACCGGATCCCTGGGGGGTGGGCACCATGTCGATAGAGCACGCGGGTCACAGCACGCGGCGTAGCGCACGACTCGCTCGCGACGCGCTCGGCCTGTGGGATACGGTGGTGCTCGCGATGGCGAGCTCTGGCCCGACGCAGAGCATCGCCGCGAGCCTGGCCGCACTCCTCGTCGCCGTGCGCTACGCGGGGTTCCTGGCGCTCGCGATCTCGTTCGTGCCCATGCTCGGGATCGCGGTCGGCTACCAGCGCCTCAACGCGTGGCAGCCGAGCGCAGGGGCGACCTACTCGTGGGTAGGTCGCGCGCTCAATCCGCACGCTGGCTTCTTCGCCGGCTGGATCATGCTCATGTACTACACCATCGGGACCGTGAGCTTGACGCCGGTGCTCGGGTCGTACCTCCTGTCGCTGTTCTCGAACCACCTCGCGTCGAATACGACCGACGTTGCGCTGATCGGCTCGGCCCTCGACCTCATCGTCATGGGCTTTGCGGCCGTCGGCATCAAGGCGTCGGCGCGGTTCCAGTGGACGTGGGCGGTGTTCGAGTACACCGTGCTCATCGGTTTCTCGGTGGTGACTTTCGTGCTCGTCGCGAGCGGTCGACTTGCCCACGCGGTGCGTCCGAGCTCGTCCTGGTTCACCATCGCCGGCGCCGGAGGTTTCCACGCGCTCGTTGGGGGTGTGTTGATCGCGATCTTCTTGTACTCGGGCTGGGACACCGCAGCCTACGTTGGCGAGGAGGTGCGTGGTGCACGCGCCGGCCAAGCCGCCCTCACGAGCGTCGTCCTCCTCTTCGTCATCTTCTCGATCGCCGTGATCGGACTCCAGGGGATCGCGCCGAACGCCAGCATGCAGGCGCACGCCGCGAACGTGCTCGCTTTCGTGGGCGCGAAGCTTGGCGGCACTGTCTGGCAGGACGTCATGATCGTCGCTGTGCTCGGTGGCACCCTCGCGTCCCTCCAAGCGGCGATCGTCTCGGCAGCACGGATCTCCTTCGCGATGGGTCGTGACCGCGTCATCCCGGGGTGGTTTGCGATGGTCAACCCGAGGTGGCGCACGCCACTCAACGCGACGATCCTCATGGGGCTCCTCAACCTCGTCTTCCTGTGGGGCTCGACGCTCGTCGGCTCGATCGGCACTGCGCTCGCCGACATCGTCGCCACCCTCGGGCTCATCGCGGCGCTTTTCTACTTGCTCACCGCGGTGGCTGCTCTGTGGTTCTACCGGCGCACGATCGCTTCGAGCCCCTCGACGCTGCTGCTCGGCGGGGTACTGCCCGGACTCGGGGCGGCGTTCATGGCCTTCGTGGTCATCTACGAGCTCGCTACCCACGCGCTCAACGGCGTCGAGATCGCGTTCGGCTTCGGATTTGCCGCCCTTGGCCTCGTACTCTCGGTGATCTCACGCCACGTCGGGCACGCGCCCTACTACGAGAACCCGGCGGTGACGCCGTCTGAGGACGCCGAGGCCGAGCTGCGCTGATCGGGGTGGGCTCGCGCGAGAACGCGCAACGCTCGGGGGAGGGCTCGTGGTCGCACGAGGGTAGCGAGCACGGCGCTGAGTCGACGTCGAGGAGGGACGACGGCGCGGCCGGCGAAGACGTTGTAGCCGCGCGAGGCGATTTCGAGGAGGATCGCGCTGTAGAGCTCTCTCGCGAGACGGACGCAGCGTCGCGCTGGGGCGTTGAGGAGCGCATCGCCCGCGAGCGAGGCCTCGTAGAGGTCGAGGTTGCGTGCCACCTCGACGCGGATGAGAGCTGCGACGCTCGGATCGAAGCGCCGAGCTCGGAGCGCCTCGAGCGCGCCGACGCGCTCGAGGTCCTCGAGGGGAAGGTAGGTCCGTCCGCGGGCAAGGTCCTCGTCGACGTCGCGGATGAAGTTCGTGGGTTGGAAGGCGAGCCCGGGGGCGCGGGCAGGCTCGCGAGCCTGCGGTGGGCCGCCAAGGACAGGGAGGACCATCTCGCCGATCACCGCCGCTGAGCCTTCCATGTAGCGCAGCAAGTCGTACCAGGTGTCGTAGTGAGTCGTCGTGAGGTCCATGCGCATTGCGCGCAAGAAGCGATCGAGCGTCTCGAGCGGGATGTCCCAGCGCCGGTAGGTGTTCACGAGCGCGTCGAGCACCGGGTCGCTGCTCTGACCTCGACGGAGCGCGGCATCGAGGCTGCGCTCGAGGTCGTCGAGCTGCGCAGCTTTCCACGCTGGGGTGCCGGGCCCGTCGACGACGTCGTCAGCGGTACGACAGAAGCCGTAGATCGCCCAGATCCCAAGGCGGGAGTCGGCTGGCAGGAGCGTCGAGGCGAGGTAGTAGGTCTTGCCGTGGCGTCGAGCCAGGGCGCGAGAGGTGACGAAGGCGTCGGGTCGCGTCATCGGTGAGGCCTCCGTGGGGGATCGAGCAGACGGCGTGCGCGTTCGGCGGCGAGGAGACCGGAGCGGAGGGCGAGCGGGACCCCCACCCCTGGATGGGTGCCCGCTCCGGCGATGAGGACGTTGTCGAGGTCGCGAGGAGCCATCGGCGTGCGGAAGGGGCCGGACTGGAAGAAGGTGTGTGCGAGCGAGAAGGGGGTACCGGCGTCCATCCCCTGGGCTGCCCAGTCGAGAGGGGTGATGGTGATCTCGGCGAGCGGCTCGTCGACCCGTGCGAGGCCAACCTCGCGTAGCCGGGTCTCGAGCCGGTCGAGCGCGAGTGGCGCCACGTGAGTCCAGTCGACGTGTCCCCGGAGGTTCGGCACGGGCTCGAGCGCGTAGACGATGCGGGCGCCCGGGCTGACGAGCGCTGGGTCGCTCCGGTGCGGCAGGGAGACGAGGATGGACGGGTCGCGCATCAGCCGTCCCTCATCGATGAGGTCTCGAAAGGCCGAGGCCCACGCTCTGCCGAAGAAGATGTTGTGGTGTTCGAGGTCGGGTGGGGTTGGCGCCTGCTCGGCTCGCACCCGAACGAGCGCCGACGGCGAGAGCCGCCAACGTCGGTGCCCGTAGCGGAGGTTGAGGCGCGCTGCGAGCGCAAGCGGGTCTTCCGTCGTGACGACGAGGTCGCTCGGGTAGCGGCCACGAGGTGAGCGGACCGCGACGACCCGACGACCCTGGACCTCGTACGCGGTGACCTCCTCGTCGAGGCGGAGCGTCGCGCCGCGGAGTTCGGCGAGCTCAGCGAGCGCAGCGCCGATGCGCGCCATGCCACCACGCGGCCAGTACACGCCGAGGACGAGGTCCATGTAGGCGATGACACCGAAGAGACCGCGGGCCTGCTGAGGGGCGAGGCCGGCGTAGAGCGCCTGGAAGGTAACGGCGCGTCGGAGCCGTGGGTCGCTCAGCGTCGCAGACGCGAGCGCATCGAGCCGCCGGAAGCCGCCGAGCCGCCAGAGCCGCCAGAGCGCAGGTAGTCGCTCGAGGAGCCGAGCGACCGTGGTCGCATCCGCGTCGATGAAGTGTGGTAGCTCGACGCCAGCGAGCTCCTCGAGCCAGCGCTGCCAGCGGTGCCACTCAGCGACCGCCCGCGGGCCGCTCAGGCGCCGGATCTCCTCGTCCATGCGCGCCGGTTCAGCGTAGGTGCGCAGGACACCTGCACCCTCTGGGTGCGTCGCATCGGCGAAGGCCATGCGGTAGCTCGGGTCGACGCGACGCAGCTCGAGGTAGTCGTCGATGTCAGCGCCGGCGGCGCGGAAGACCGCAGAGAGCGTCGCCACCATCGTCAGCACGATCGGTCCAAGGTCGAGGGAGTATCCGGGGCCTACCTCCGCTGCCGCGCGCCCTCCCGGACGCGGTCGTCGGTCGATGACGGTCACGGCGTGCCCCTGCGCAGCGAGCGTGCAGGCGGCAGCGAGACCTGCAAAGCCAGCTCCGACGACGACGACGCGGCTCATCGGCTCAGTGCGTCCGATCCACGATGAACCGAGCGAGGTCTTCGAGTGCAGATCGCGCCGCGTCGTTGACGGGCACGCAGCGCAGCGCGCTCAGCGACTCGCGCGCGAGCTCGTCGATGCGCTCCTCGACACGCTCGAGCGCGCCGGAGTGGCGGACCAACGCGAGTGCCTCGGCAAGTCCAGACGCGTCGAGGTCAGGGTTGCCAAAGGCCTCGTCGAAGCGCACGAGCTCTTCGACCGAGAGGCGCTCGCGGGTCTCGGCGACGAGGAGCGTCCACTTGCCCTCACGCAGGTCGTCACCGACCGGTTTCTGGGTACGCTCGCCGTCGCCGAAGATGCCGAGTACGTCGTCGCGGAGCTGGAACGCGAGCCCTAGCGGGAGCGCGAAGCGTGA
>ML178750.1:8519-14340 GCA_004366215.1 Actinomycetota bacterium
GTGGATCGCGTGCGGAAGGCGCCGAGGTGGAGCGGGCGCTCCACCGTGTACTTGGCTGACTTGAAGAGGGCGATGTGCTCGGCGTGTGCTGGGGTATCAAAGAGCTGCGCGCTCGCCACGACGTCGAGGTACTGCCCCAGGTTCACCTCCGTCTTGAGCTCGGTGAACGCAGCGCGAACGGCGAGCGACGCTGACTCAAGAGCGCCGTCGGCGAGCGTGAGGGCGAGGTCTCCAACGAGGATGGCGACGGCGTCGCCGTAGGTCGCGTGGTTGCCCCGCAGCCGCAGGGAGCGATGGTGGTCGCGAGCACGGGCGTGGACGGTCTGCTGGCCGCGGCGCAGCTCGGAGCGATCCATGACGTCGTCGTGCACGAGGGCGAAGGTGTGGAGCAGCTCGATCGCGACGAGGAGGTCACCGAGCGCGTCGTCGTCGACGACTCCGAGCCCACGAGCGGCCCAGTAGGCCAGCGCCGGCCGCAGGCGCTTGCCTCCGGCCCGCGTCACGCGTGCGAGCTCCTCGAACGGCTCTGCGAAGCGTTCGTCGACCGTGCGCCAGCGCTCCGACTCTCGCCGAAGGAGCTCGTCGAGACGCCCCGTGAGGAGCTCGCTCGGCTCGCTCAGCGCGGCGGGAAGCTGCGTGCAGGCCTCAAGGACGTGGCTCGACTCATCGTTCACCGCGGGCAGGCTCCTTGCCACCTCGTCATCCACTGCTGGCTTCAACCTCGCCGAGAAGGCCTCGCTTCCCGAGAGCGCGCCTCCGAGCCTAGCGAGTGGGCTCGGGTAGGCTCGGAGGCGAAGCGTGAAGGAGGATCCTGTGATCGACCACGAGTTGGTCGAGGAGCTGCTGACGATCGCGCTCGCTCGAGGTGGCGACTTTGCAGAGCTCTTCGCCGAAGAGCGCTCGGCGACGTCGGTGAGCCTGAGCGACCAGCGTGTTGGCGCCCTCGCAGATAGCGGTTGGCGTGGGGTTGGCATTCGGGTGCTGGCGGGCGATGCGACGGGGTTTGCGCACACCGCAGACCTCTCGGCTGCGTCGCTGCGCGAGGCAGCGCGGACGGCGTCGCAGATCGCGCGGAGCGGGCGCGGCGTCGTCGCAGCCATGCCGGTGGGAAGGTTCGAGCCGACGGTTCCGAGCCTCGGCGGGCAGGCCAAGCGTCGGATGGTCGAGCTCTTGCGTCGTGGGGACGCGGTTGCGCGTGAGCGCGACGGCGCCGTGGCCCAGGTGACGACCTCGATCGGGACGGAGCGTCGCCGGATTCTCGTCGCAAACTCAGAGGGGCTCTTTGCCACCGACGAGCAGTCGCGTAGTCGCCTGAGGGTCCACGTCATCGCGCGAGCCGATACGGGTGCCCAGAGCGGCCACGAGGTTGCGGCGTTCTCGGTCGACTTCGATGAGTTCCTGGCGCTCGTCGACGTGGACGGCCTCGCTCAGACCGCGGCGGGTCGGGTGCTCCCGAAGCTCCGTGCTCGACCAGCGCCGACCGGGGAGTTGCCGGTCGTGCTCGCGCGAGGGTCGGGAGGCATCCTCTTCCACGAGGCGTGCGGCCACGGCCTCGAAGCTGACCACATCGTCAAGCGTGCGTCGGTCTACGTCGACCGTCTCGGCGAGCAGGTGGCCAGTCCGCTCGTGACGCTCGTCGACGACGGTACCCGCGATCGCGACTGGGGGTCGTATCGGCTCGACGACGAAGGCCACCCAGCGCAGTCGAACGTCTTGATTGAGCATGGCGAGCTCGTCGACTACCTCTGGGATCGCCGCAGCGCGGCGAAGTTCGCTCGAGAGCCGAAGGGCAACGGCCGTCGAGAGGACTACCGGAGCTTGCCGATGGTGCGCATGACCAACACGTTCTTGCGCCCCGGCGACTCCGACCCCGACGACATCGTCGCGAGCACGGAGCGAGGGGTCTACGTGGCAGCGCTCTCGGGCGGACAGGTCAACACCGCGACCGGCGACTTCGTCTTCGGGACGCAGGAGGCCTACCTCATCGAGCACGGGCGCATCACGGTGCCGCTGCGTGACACGCAGCTCATCGGCAACGGCCCCGCGGTCCTCGCGGCTATCGACGCGGTCGGCAACGACTTTGGTATGACGCCCGGCACGTGTGGCAAGAACGGTCAAGCAGTTCCCGTCGGCACCGGGCAACCGACCGTACGCGTCCGTGCCGTCACGCTCGGAGGGACGATCGATGGCTGAGCTGCTCGACCGTGCACTCGCGCTCCTCGAGGGCCGCCTCGCAGGCGAGGCCATCGAGGTGGTCGTCGGTAGGACCCGCGAGACCGAGGTCGTCGCCTACGAGGGGGTGATCGAGTCGCTCACGCAGGCTGAGACCGCGGTCGTCGGCGTCCGCGTCATCGTCGGGGGGCGTGTGGGCTTCGCGACGGCGGGATCCATCGAGGACCACGCACTCGCCGACGCGCTCGAGCGAGCACGCGAGAACGCGGGGCTCGTCGAGGAGGATCCTGATGCGGTGCTCGCAGAGCCTGATGGCGTCGTAGCTCCGACGCTCGAGCTCGTCGATCCGAAGCTGCCGGGCTTGCGTGTGGAGGCGAAGGTCGAGCGCGCGCTCGACCTCGAACGCGCTGCGCGCCGGCGCGACCGACGGGTGCGCGACGTGCAGCACGCAACCTACGGTGATCGTCACAGTGAGGTCGCGGTTGCGTCGACGACGGGCGTAGCGACGCAGGTCGCCCAGAGCCACGCGTGGTTGTTCCTCGAGGCGCTCGCCGACGACGGTGGGCCGCTCTCGACCGGGTTCGCCTCGGTCGGGTCACGTGGGCCGGATGGGCTCGACCCTGAGGCGGTGGCTGCTGAGGCGGTCGACCGTGCGCTCGCTGGTCTCGGCGCGACGAAGCCAACGAGCCAGAGCGTCGTCGTCCGCTTCGATCCTCGAACTGCGGGCGTGCTGCTCGGACTGTGGGCGAGTGCGCTCTCTGGGCTTGCGGTCACACGGCGTCAGTCGATGTTCAGCGACCGCGTTGGCGAGCGCATCGCGCCGCCGTGGTTCTCGCTGCTCGACGACCCCACCGACCCTACCTCGCTCCTAGCAACCCCCGTCGACGGGGAAGGGTTGGCCACGCGGCCGCACCAGCTCGTCGTCGAGGGGATCCTCCATGAGCTCCTCTTCGACGCCTACGCCGCGAAGCTCGCTGGCCGTCGTTCAAACGCTGCGGCGCTGCGTAGCCCAGGAAGCCTTCCCGCACCGGGCGCCCGCGCACTGCGGGTGGTCGCTCCGAGGAGGTCGCTCGAGGAGCTCGACGGCGCAGGCTCGGTGCTCGTCGTGCACGCGCTCGCAGGAGTGCACTCTGGGGTTAGCACGGTCTCGGGGGATTTCTCGGTGGGCGTCGAGGGTGTGCTGCAGACTAGCCACGGCCCTCGGCCGGTCCGGGAGGCCACGGTCTCGGGCAACCTCCAGCGCATGCTCCTCGACCTCGTCGCGGTGGGCGACGACGACCGTGAGCTGCCAAGCGGCACCCGGGCGCCGAGCCTGCTCATCGACGGCCTCGTCCTCGCGGGTCGCTAGTGCGTCTCGACCTGCACGTCCACACCTACGCCTCGGGTGACTCCACGACGTCGGTGGAGGAGCTCGCGGCCCTCGTCGGTCCTGACGACGTCGTCGCAGTCACCGACCACCACAGCTTGCGCGGCGCGCTCGAGCTGCGCGCGATCCTATCAGGTCGCGTCATCGTCGGCGAGGAGATCGACACCGGCCAAGGCGAGCTCATCGGCCTCTTCCTCGCGCAACGAGTGGCTCGGGGGCTCGGACTCCTCGCGACCGCGAACCTCATCCGTCGTCAAGGTGGCCTCGTCGTCGCTCCACATCCGCTCGATGAGCGTCGGCGCGGCGTCGGTGAGGGCGGCCTCGTGCGCCTCGCAGAGGCGCGGCTCCTCGACGTAGTCGAGGTGGCGAACGCCAAGCAGCCGAGCCGTGACGAACGCGCACGCGAGATCGCAGCGCGCTACGGAGTCGCCATGGGCGCAGGGAGCGATGCTCACGTGCCCGCGGCTCTCGGCTCGAGCTACGTCGTGACCGATCGGCTCTCGGCGCTCTCACCACGTGGTCTCCTCGACGCACTCTGGCGGGGCTGCGTGGTCCACCGCCACTGCGATCCCACACGACCTTGGCCGCGGCCGGTGGTACGGGGTTCCTGAGCGCGCGAGCGACGGTCGCTAGACTTACCGGTGTGGACGACGTCCTATGGCTCTCGGCCCTGCGTCGCGTTCCGGTGCTGATCGCTGGGGACGAGGAGCTTGGGCGAGTGGACGACGTGGTACTGCGGCTCGTCGAGGCAAGCTATCCCGTGGTAGCTGGGCTCCTCGTGCACGTCGACGACCAGCCCATGTTCGTGCCGGCCGATCGCATCGACGAGCTGTCGAGCGAACGCATCGTGGCTCGGATCGACCGAGCGGCCCTCGGCCGCTTCGAACGGCGCACCCAGGAGGTGCTCGCGGTGCGAGATCTGCTCGAGCACCACCTCATCTGGGCGAAGTCGAAGCTGCGGCCCCGACTCGTCAAGGCCCGCGACCTCGGCATGATCAGCTTTGGGGGGGCCTGGCGTGTCATCGCGGTTGACGTGGCTCAGGTGCATAGCCGGCGACGGCTGCGACAGCGTCGCGAGGCACGCGTGGTCGACTGGCGCGACCTCGTACCACTCGTCGGTCACGTGCCAAGTGCTCGCATCCGTCTCGAGCTGCGTTCGATCCGTCGCTTGCACCCCGCTGAGCTCGCGGACCTGCTCGAGCAGGCCTCAGAGTCGGAGGGTCGCGAGATCATGGAAGCCCTGCAGGCTGACCCTGCCTTCGAGGCCGACGTGGTCGAGGAGCTGACGCCGCAGCGCCGACGTGACGCGATCCGCGAGCGCAGCGACGCGGAGGTCGGCGAGTTGCTCGGCACCATGGAGCCTGATGACGCCGTCGATCTGCTCCTGGCCCTCGACCAAGAGCGCCGCGAGAGCGTACTCGCCCTCGTGCCCGAGCCGCAGCAGGCGACCATCAAGCGCCTCCTCGCCTACAACCCGGCTTCGGCGGGCGGACTCATGACGACCGACATCGTGACGCTCGTCGTCGGCACGACCGTCGCAGACGCCTGCGGCGAGCTGCGCTTGCGAGCGAGCTTGCCTCAGAACGTGTGGGTGCTGTTCGTCGTCGACGCCGAAGGTCACCTCGTCGGTCAGCTCTCCCTCGTCGGCCTGGTGCGTGCCGAACCGAGTGAGCGCGTGGAGGCGCTAGCTGACACCGAGGTGCGCAGCGTGCACCCAGATGCGGACCTCGCTGAGGTCGCCGTGCTCATGGCAGACCTCAACCTCGCGGCGGTGCCGGTCGTCGACGACGATGGCGTGCTCCTTGGCGCGGTGACGGTCGACGACGTCCTCGCGCGCACGATCCAGCCTGGCTGGCGCCGACGAGCCGAGGCGCTCGACGCGTGAGCTCAGTGGGCGAGCTTGACGAAGCTCAGCACCATAAGCACGACCGCGACGACGAGGTAGGCCCGCAGCGCGAGCAGCGAGAGTTGGCGCCCCCGGGAGAAGCGTGGGCGGTGTAGGAGCGCGGAGGCTGGCATGGTCCAGCGGAGACGCTCCTCTGCGCTCGGTCGAGGGCGGCGCCGTCGGCTTCGCAGCTGCGCCACCGCCACGACGATCGTGGCTACGACGACGAGCGCGCCGGTGACGAGGAGGAGCACGCCCACGTTGACCTGCGGCACGACCGTGACGACGGTCAAGACGAGGCTGAGCTGCAGGAGGAGGGCCACGATGAACGTGGCGAGGACGTTGAGCCACGGAGGGTTGACCCACGGACCGAGGATCTCGCGGTCGTTGCACAGGAG
>SIRY01000045.1 GCA_004366215.1 Actinomycetota bacterium
GATTCCGAAGAGGATGGCCGGAGCCACCGCGGCTCCGAAGGAGGTGGCAAGGTAGCTCGTGACGAGCGACAGCTCCTCGCGGAGTCGGTCGCGAACCAGGCGTGCGACGCTCACCGTCGAACTTCCTCGGCGAGGACGTTGAGCGTGAGGACGTGCGTTGCGGCGAGCTGAACGGCTTCTCTGTGGCTCGCACTCACCACGATGGACGCGCGAGCCACCGCAGCGAGCAGGTCGAGCAGGCGCCGTTCGCTCGCTGCGTCGAGGTGGCTCGTCGGCTCGTCGAGGACGATGAATGGGCGCTCGAGAGCGAGCGCCCGGGCGAGCGCGAGCCGCTGCCGCTCGCCTGCCGAGAGGCCTTCGGCGTGCGGACCGATGGGCGCGGTGCGCCGAGCGAGGAGCGCCTCGGCTCCGAGGGCCTCGAGGAGCGCTCGGGCGCGGTCGAGGCGCTCGGAGCCGCAGACGAGCACGAGGTTCTCGTCCACGGTGCCGGCGACGAACGCCGGTGAGGCGGGCACGTAGACCGTCTGCTCCGGTGGCAGCGACGAGTGGGGTTCGCCGTCGATCCAGAGCGTGCCGCGCACGCCTCCACGGCCGCGCCCGGCGAGCGCGGCGAGCAACGTTGACTTACCGACGCCCGAACGCCCGACGACGCAGAGGTGGTCGCCCCGTTCGAGGCTGAGCGTGAGGGGAGTCGCGAGGGGCACGTCGACGAAGTCGAGGTTAACAAGCCCGAGGAGGGGTGCCGAGCTGCGCTGGCGACGTGTCACGAGGGAGGCGTGTCGAGGGGCGCGAGGTGCAGGCGGTTGCTCGGAGACCTCGATCCCAAGGGCGTCGATCGCTGCCGCTGCTGCGCGCCCGTCGGCCGTGGTGTGAAACTGCAGCGCAGCCGCTCGAAGTGGTGCGAAGACCTCAGGTGTCCAGAAGAGCACCGCTCCTCCGACGGCGAGCGTCATCGAGCCGTCGTTGAGTCGGATGCCGATCGACACGGCTACGAGCGCGACCACGACCGCGGCGAGGATGTCGAGGCTGATGCCAGAGAGGAACGCGACTTGCAGGACCTGCATCGTGGATCGCTCGAGGGACCTGGCTGCATCGTCGACCGCACCCGCTTGCTCCCGAGCTCGGCCAAACGCGGCGAGAGTGCCTGCGCCGCCGAGGAGGTCGAGGTACAGGTGGCTCAGCCGCACGCTCGCCTCGAGCTGTTCCCGTGCGCGACGGTCGGTGGCGAGCCCGATCAGCGCAGCGAGTACCGGCATTGCGAGGAGGCCTGCGACGAGCTCGAGGGCGAGGATGCCGCTTGCGCGTGCCGTCGCGACGAGGAGGACGGGAATCTCGATGACCGCCTCGAGGAGCGCCGGCGTCAGCGTCGCGAACGCGTCAGAGAGGTGCTCGAGCCCCTCGCTCGCGAGGTACGCAAGAGCCGCAGCGGGCGTAGTGCGTGCTCCGGCTGCGTCGAGGAGACGCTGCTCGTAGGCGCTCACGCCGCGCTCGGCCCCCGCGCGCGCTGCGACGAGCGCCACGCGGCGCGCGATGACGCGAACGAGGAGCGCGACCGCGAGACTCACGCCCTCCCGTGAGGCTGCGGCGAGTCGGTGTCTGACGACGGCGTCCTCGAGCGCTGTTCCGAAGGCTCGAGCCGCGACCACGAGCGCAGCCACCGAGGCAGCGGTCGCGAGGGCCGCGAGTACCCACCAAGGGAGTGCTCGCGGTGAGGCGAGAACTCGCGGATCGAGCGGTCGTGTGCCGCGTCGAGGCTGGTTGCTCACACTCCCTGAGTCTTGTCGCCGAGCGGTACGACGTCGTGCGGAAGAGAGATGCGCCGTCGGAAGATGTAGTACGACCAGCCTTGGTAGAGCAGCACGAAGGGCGTGAAGATCGCTGCGACGATCGTCATGGCTCGCAGGGTGTAGGGCTGCGACGCGGCCTGGGCGATCGTGAGCGAGGCCGTCGGCGTCAGGGAGGAGGTGATGACGTCGGGGTAGAGGGTCATGAACACGGTCGCGGTGATCGCCACGATCGCAAGCCCGGTGACGGTGAAAGCCCACCCGGCAAGGCGCTCGCGGTTGAGCCAGCTCGCCGCGAAGACTAGCAAGAGGGCAGAGACCGGGATCATGCCGGGGACGTCACCGGCGTGGTGCTCGACTCGCGCAACCTCCCACGTCCAGGCCAAGAACGCGAGCACGATGAGGCCGGTGATCGGAGCGATGCGTGCCGCGAGTCGACGCGCGCGTTCGCTGAGCGTTCCCGTCGTCTTGAGGGTGAGGAAGAGGGCTCCGTGGAGGAGGAAGAGGCTGAGCGTCGCCAACCCGGCGACGAGCGCGTAGGGCTGGAGGAGCGAGAGGAACGATCCGGTGAACTCGCCGGCCGAGGTCATGGGAATGCCCTTGATGAGGTCACCGAATGCGACACCCCAGAGCAGGGCGGGCACGGCAGAGCCCACGACGATGGTGAGGTCCCACGTGCGACGCCACCGCGCGCTCGCTCGCTTGCCGCGGTACTCGAAGGCGACACCGCGCCCGATGAGCGCGACGAGG
>SIRY01000046.1 GCA_004366215.1 Actinomycetota bacterium
CAGTGCATCGGTGAGTCGACCCTCTGTTAGTCGAAACACAGCCCACGCCGGTAGTCCCAAGAGGAGCAGCGGCACAACGACGAGGACGAGCAACAGGTTGTGCAAAAGGTACGCCACGAGCGAGACCCGACGCGCGAGGTCGACGACCGGCCACGACTCGTCAACGGCGGCCAACACTACGCCCGCAACCCAGGCGAGGCGCCGCCGAAACGGCACCACGTCCCCAAGGCGGACCTTCGACGGCGAAGCAGCGAGGCCCCGTCCGAGCCGTGGGAGCCCGAACCAGTAGGCGCCGAGCCCGAGCGCGAGCATCACCACCCCGCCGTAGGGAGGCACCGGGGCAACCAGCGATGATGGCGTCATCAGCGCTGCCATCAGCATCTCCTAGGACACACGGGGAGTTTCCCCCTCGCTAGGCTAGCCCACCCACGCGCGTTGGCCAAGTACTCAGCGCGCCAACACAAGGGCGTCGGCTGGTGACACGACAGCCCGCCTCGGAAGCTCGAGTCGCTCTTCGATCCGGCGTGCGAGGATACTCGCTAGCACTCGGTCGTCGCTGCAGCGCTCATGCCAAAGGCATCGGGTGAGGTCCTCTTCGTCGGTGACGTCGACTCCGTGTCGGCGTCCGAGCGCCCGCAGCCTCCCGAGCTCTGGCGCTGCCACGACCGAGACCTCCTTGGCACGACCCCGATGCCACCCCACCGAGATCACTGCAGGCTCGGCGACGACCACGCTCGTCAGCCGAGTCGCTCGAAGCTCCCACTCCTCGTCCGCTCCGTCGACCGTCACGACTACCCGATCGCCGTTCACGCACTTGACGACGCCGACACCCCTCCCGTCAAGCTCAATCCGATCGCCAGGCCACGTCGGAGCGCATCCCACTCCACGCGCGCTCGCGATCTGGCGTCGCAGCCGGTGGACGAGCGCGCGATCCTCGACGCTGACGACGGGTGTTGTCACCTGAGCGCGAGCCATCACGCTGCAGGCGAGCTCGGCTGCGCGCTCGAGCGCCTCCGTGAGCGACTCGAACACCTCGAGCTCGACACCGTCGCGTGTCAGGCACAGCGACCCACGGCGGGGAGCGGGAGCCGTCCGAACGACCTCAACGAGCCAGGATCGCTCCTCAGCCACGTACCGACGGAGCCTACTCGGACCACGACGAGCCGCGTCGACGACCACCGTCGCCCCACGCTGGCCAGGAACGAAGCCTCCCACGGCTCGTATGATCGCCGCCTCCCGCTCGCTAGTCGCTTCAACCCGCACGAAGCTCCGTCCAAGCTGCGCACGCAGGTCGTCACTGAGTGCCACCGCGTCGTGGCTTGAGACGTACACCGACCGCACCGCCTCTTGGTAGCCAGCTAGACGCAGGCGCGCCGCCGTCGAGAGCGATCCGTAGCGCCGAGCGAGCGTGCCGTCGAGCGCGAAGTGCTCCCCTTCCGCACGCACCTCGACGCCACGCAGCAGCGCCCGGGTTCGCGCCCGACCAAAGGCCGCCTCCAGCGTCGCCCTCACCACAGCGGCGAGGTCGGCTCCGGGTGGGCGATCGTGCGCCTGGACGACCAACTCGTCGAAGAGTGGGTCACGCGCTCGTGGGAGTGCTCCTCGAGGTGAGGCGTCCACTCCGAGCTCGCCGGTCAGCGTCCGGGCAGCGCGCTCACTCCACCGCCGTCTCGCCTCGTCGAGCGCGACCGGCGCAAAGCTCCAGCGGCGTCGCGACGAGAGGACCGCACGCTCCCGAGCGCGCGGTGAGGCATCTCGACCGACGAGCGCAAGCACCTCCGCGCGCCGGGTCGAGAAGGCTGCTGCCAAGCGCTGTGGCAGACCCTCGAGCGTCCAGCGCTCGAACCCGAAGCCCGACAGCTCGAGACCGACGTGACGGAGCTGCGCCGCCAGTTCGACTCGGTAGGCCAGCTCGAGAGCCGGCATCGCGCGCCGAAGCCTCGCGTGATCGAGCGGCACGAGGCGTCCTCCCACGACGAGTGCGTTGGCGAGCAAGAGGTGCGTGTGGAGGTGTGGGTCTGCGGCTCGAGACACCACGTGGTGGATGCCGAGCGCGAAGAGCCCTTCGGCTGGTTGTGCGACACCTTCGACGAGGCGCGAGAGGTCGAGCCGCTCGAGCCACCCCAGGCTCGCTCGAACCGCCTGGCGGTGAGCCTCAGCGATGCGCTCAGCGCTTGAAGGTCGTGCCAACCCCCATACGACCGAGACGTCCTTTGGCGCCGCGATCGTCAGGTCAAGAGCCCCGATCTGCGTCCGCGGCGCCCTCGGCAGCTCAAGGGAGTCACGGTGTCTAGGAGCCGACCTGGACCACCCTGCCCCGAGCCACTCACGCGCGGCAGGCAGATCGTCGTCGAGCTCGCGCCGCGCATAGTAGACCAGCGGACCCCGGATCGCCGTGAGCCGCACGCAGCCGCGCTCCTGCCCCGACTCTCCGACCGCTCCCTAGAGCGCCGCCCAGGCTCGCTCGAAGGCCTCGCGCAGAATCGCCACGATCTCGTCGAACTGTTCCGGCCCTGCCACCAGCGGCGGCGACAGCTGCACCACAGGATCCCCCCGGTCGTCGGCTCGACAAATCAAACCCAGGGCAAACAGGGTCGGCGGAAGGATGCCTCGAAGCAAGCGCTCGGACTCGGCGTCGTCGAAGGTCTCTCGAGTGGCCTTGTCCTTCACGAGCTCGATGCCGTAGAAGTAGCCAGCACCTCGAATCTCTCCGACGATCGGAAGGTCTGCGCGGGTATCGAGCTTCTCGCGAAACAGCGACTCATTTGCTCTGACGTGCGCGAGAAGCTCCTCTCGCTCGAAGATGTCTAGGTTGGCGAGGCCAACAGCGGCCGACACCGGGTGGCCTGCAAAAGTGATGCCGTGGAGGAACGTGGTGGTATCGCTCAGGAAGGGTTCCATCAGTCGGTCTGAGACCAGCATCGCTCCGATCGGCGAGTAACCCGACGTCATACCCTTCGCGCAGGTGATGATGTCAGGTTGGTAGCCGTACCGAATCGCGCCGAACCACTCTCCTAGCCGGCCAAAACCCGTGATGACCTCGT
>ML178751.1:0-4030 GCA_004366215.1 Actinomycetota bacterium
GGTGTCGAGGAGCCGGTGCCCTGGAGTCCGAACGCGACCAACACCCTTGCTCAGAAGTACTTTCGTGGTCACCTCGGTGACGCGAACCGCGAGTCGTCCCTTCGGACCGTCGTCGACCGCATCGTCGGACGCATCGTTGAGTGGGGCGAGCGCGACGGCTACTTCGCCGATGACGACGAGCGAGACGCTTTCGACGCTGAGTTGCGGTGGCTGCTCGTCCACCAGCGTGCGGCCTTCAACTCTCCGGTCTGGTTCAACATCGGCGTCGCCGGGGTCCCTCAGCAGGCCAGTGCCTGCTTCATCCTCTCGGTTGAGGACACCATGGAGTCCATCCTCAACTGGTACCGCGAGGAGGGCATCATCTTCAAGGGAGGCTCTGGCGCCGGGGTCAACCTCTCGACCATTCGGTCCTCTGTCGAACCGCTCGCAGGTGGTGGCACTGCGTCGGGCCCGGTCAGCTTCATGCGCGGCGCGGATGCATCGGCAGGGACGATTAAGTCAGGTGGCAAGACACGGCGCGCCGCCAAGATGGTGATCTTGAACGTAGATCACCCTGACATCGAGGAGTTCATCTGGACGAAGGCCATCGAAGAGCGCAAGGCTCGCGTGCTCGCTGAAGCGGGTTTCGACATGGGTGTTGATGGCAAGGATGCGTTCTCGATTCAGTACCAGAACGCCAACAACTCTGTGCGGGTCACCGACGCGTTCATGCAGGCCGTCCTCGACGACCAGCCGTGGGAGCTCCGGGCGGTCACGACGGGAGAGGTTGTGCGCACCCTACGAGCCGCTGACCTCTTTCGCCAGATTGCGCAGGCGGCGTGGGAGTGTGCCGACCCGGGGCTCCAGTTCGATACGACCATCAACCGGTGGCACACCACCCCCAATGCTGGTCGCATCAACGGCTCGAATCCGTGCAGCGAGTACGTCCACCTTGATAACTCCTCGTGCAACCTCGCGTCGATCAACCTGCTTGCCTACCTCGACGAGGGAGGGACGTTCGACATCGAGGGGTTTCGGCACACGGCACGAGTGCTCATCACCGCGCAAGACATCCTTGCTGGCAACGCCGACTACCCCACCGAACGCATCGCCGAAACGAGTCGGGCCTACCGCCAACTAGGGCTCGGCTACGCCAACCTCGGCGCGTTGCTCATGGCGCTCGGGTTGCCCTACGACTCTGATGGCGGGCGAGCCTACGCCGCTGCGGTGACCGCGCTCATGACCGGCGCCGCCTACGAGCGTTCAGCTGAGCTCGCTGCTCGGTTGGGCCCGTTCGCGGGCTACGCAAGCGATGCCGCGGCGACCCTTCGGGTGCTCGACATGCACCGCGAAGCGCTCGAGAAGCTGACACCGGCGGCCCCAAGCGAGGTGGTCGAAGCGGCTCGCGAGATTTGGGACCGTGTGTGCGAGCTCGCGCGTTCGGTGGGCGTTCGCAACGCGCAAGCCACGCTGCTCGCGCCGACTGGCACGATCGGGTTTCTCATGGACTGCGACACGACCGGCATCGAGCCCGACTTCTCGCTCGTCAAGTACAAGACGCTCGTCGGGGGAGGCACGATGAAGATCGTGAACCAGACGGTCCCACGGGCTCTACGTGCTCTCGGCTACGGAGCGGAGGTAGTCGAGCGCATCACCGCGTGGCTGAGCGAGCACGACACGATCGTCGGAGCCCCGGGGCTGCTCCCTGAGCACGAGCCAGTGTTCGCCTGTGCGGTTGGCGATCGCCCGATCTCGCCCTACGGGCACCTCGCCATGATGGGAGCGGTCCAGCCGTTCTTGTCGGGAGCGATCTCGAAGACGGTCAACCTTCCCGCTTCAGCGACAGTTGAGGACGTTGAGCAGGCGTACCTGGACGCGTGGCGTCTTGGCATCAAAGCCGTCGCGCTCTATCGCGACGGGTCGAAGGTCGGCCAACCGCTCTCGACGACCCACGACCGCGAGAGCGAGGCGGTCAAGAACCTCAGAGAGCAGCTCGCCGAGCTCGAGCGGCAGCTCGCGGCGTCGCGTACTCGTCCGGTGCGAGAGCGCCTGCCGCGTCATCGCCGGAGTCGGACCTACGCCTTCCAAGTTGCTGACGCGGAGGGCTACGTGACCGTGGGTGAGTACGATGACGGGCGTCCCGGCGAGGTGTTCATCAAAGTGTCGAAGCAGGGCTCGACGCTCGCGGGCATCATGGATGCCTTCTCGATCGCGGTGTCGCTCGGACTCCAGCACGGCGTTCCGTTGGAGACGTTCGTGCGCAAGTACGTCAACATGCGGTTCGAGCCAGCTGGGATGACGGACGATCCTGAGGTGCGGATCGCGACGAGCCTCGTCGACTACATCTTCCGACGGCTGGCTATCGACTACCTCGACCACGAGGTTCGCGAGGAGATCGGGGTCCTCACGACGGCCGAGCGGCGTACCGAGCTCCTCTTCCCGGTGGAGGAGCTCGTGGAGCCGACGACCCGAGCGAGCGCGCAGGCCTACGCCGAGGCGGAGCATCCTCTCGACCAGATCCTCGAGCATGGGAGGTCGAGCGGCAGCGGTCGTGCTCACGGTGACGCGCCGTACTGCTTCTCGTGCGGCAACGTCATGCAGCGCTCCGGTGCGTGCTACGTGTGCCCTGCGTGCGGTGCGACGAGTGGATGCAGCTAGCGGCTGCACGTCGGTCGTGAGCGGGCACTGCACCGAGCCCGCTCACGATGGCCGCGGCCACAGGCGCGCGAGCACTGCGGTCGCGAGACGAACCACTGCAGCCTCCTGGGTCGAGCTACGGGTGGCTCGTGGCGGTCGTGAAGTAGTCCCGAAACTGTTGGCGGAGCTGGTGCTTTTGGATCTTTCCTGTCGCGGTGTGGGGCATGTCGCTCACGAAGATGACGGCCTTTGGCACCTTGAAGCCAGGGAGGCGACGGCGCGCTGCGTCGATGACCTCCGCCTCCGTGAGTGATGTGCCTGGCTTGGGCCGCACGATCGCAACGAGAGCCTCGGTCCAGTGCTCGTGAGGCAGGCCCACGATGACCACCTCGTCGATGCGCGGTTCAGCGTCGTAGAGCTCTCGCTCGATCTCGAGTGAGGCGATGTTCTCTCCGCCTGACTTGATGACGTCTTTCTTGCGGTCCTCGAACCAGAGCACGCCGTCGGCGTCGAAGTGTCCGACGTCGCCCGAGTGGAACCACCCGTGCGCGAACACCTCGTTCGTCGCGTCGTCGTTGCGAAGGTACTCCTCCATGACGTGGGGTCCGCGGTAGACGATCTCGCCGCTCTGTCCAGCAGGCAGGAGGCGTCCCTCGTCATCCATGATGGCGACCTGGACGTTGGGAACGGCGGTGCCCACCGCGCCGGCGTGCGTGAGCTGGTGCTCAGGGAGGAGGACGGTGGTAAGCGGGTTCATCTCCGTCTGGCCGAAACCAAGTGCAAACTCACAGCCAAAGACCTCCATGGCGCGCTTGAGGTCTCCCTCAGCCATCGGCGCCATGGCGTAGAGTGCCAAGCGCAGCGAACTGAGGTCGCGTTGTGTAACGTCCGGGTGGTCGAGGAGCGCTCGATACATCATCGGCAGCAGGAAGATCTCGCTCAGTCGCTCGGACTCGATGGTGGCGAGGAACTGTGGTGGGTCGAAGCTGCGCAGGAGGACAGCTGTCGCACCTAGGTAGACGAGCCCTGTGACGACGCCGTTGAGCTGAGCGGTGTGGAACAACGGCATGACGACCCCGACACGATCGTGCTCTGTGCGGTGCAGAGCGATGGGTCCGGTCAGCGACTCGAGGTACACGGCGAGGTGGCTGCTGACGACGCCCTTGGGGGCAGAGGTGGTACCGCTCGTGTAGAGGTAGCTGAGGGGATCGCGGTCGAGGACGAGGCACTGAGGTTCGTCGGTGGAGGCGTCGCGCAGGACGTCATCGAGCGCGTGCCAGGCGCCGTGGGGTCCTGCACTCCACATCGAGCTCGTGCCGGGTGCGACGATGACGTCGCGGACCCTCGGCTCGGTCACGAGCGCGAGCCCCGCCGTCAGCGCGGCGGCGAACTGACTCTCAACGAGCGCACACCG
>ML178751.1:4040-10087 GCA_004366215.1 Actinomycetota bacterium
AGTGCTCGATGACGTAACTGATTTCGCGGGGCCCCCAGGCCAAGTTGATCGGCACGCACACGATGCCCGTCTTCGCGCAGGCGTAGTACGCCTGGAGAAACTCGATGCTGTTGCCGCTCATCAGGATCAGCGCGTCACCCCGTGCGTAGCCAAGGCTTAGGAGCGCGTTGGCAAGCCGGTTCACGGCGGCGTTGAACTCGCGGTAGGTGAGCCGTCGGTCTCCGTCGACGAGCGCTTCCCTCTCGCCGCAACGCCACGCGGTGCGAGTGAGCATGTCTCCGACGTTGACTCGCTGAATGAGGTTTCGCTCGAGATCAGCTTGCATCGGTGGTCCCCCTCTCCGCGCGCGACAGGCACAGACGGCCGCTACCGTTGTGTCCCCCGGGTCAGTATGCCAGGGTCCGACGCGGATGTCGAGCATGCCTCCCCAGCTGGTCAGCGGGAGGGCAGCTCCGGCGTGGGGTGCTCTGGTCCGGTAGGCTCGAGCGCGAGGGCTCGAGCCCAGATCAGCGTCATAACCTCGATCGCGTCCTCGTCGTCGAGTGGTTGCCCGAGTAGGTAGCGAACCTCGACGAAGTCTTCGACCATGCCACAGAGCAGCGCCGCGACGAGGTCGGCGTCGAGCGCCCGATCCACCTGACCCTCGCGTTGGAGGCTACGGATCCCGCGCGCCGCGCGTGCGACGAACGCCTGGCGGGAGCGCTGACGTCGGCGTTGCAGCTCTGGGTTGAAGCTCGCGACCTGCTGCAGCACGCTGTAGAGCCTCGCGTGTTGGGCGAAGGCATGCACGAAGCGCGCGTTCGTGGCTCGGATCCGCTCGACTGGATCTGCGCCGACGAGGTCGGCCACGTGCGACTGCTGGTAGAGGTCCTCGATGAGGCTGTCGACGACCTCGAAGAAGAGCTGCTCCTTCGAGGCGAAGTAGGAGTAGAACGTTCCGATAGCGACTTGCGCCTCGGCCGCGATGTCCGCGATGCGCGCCGAGAGGAAGCCGTCGCGTTCGAAGATGCGCGCCCCGGCCTCGATGAGCGCAGCTCGAGTCCGTCGACCGCGCGGCGTCGTCGGTGCTGCGGCGTCGAGCTCGAGACCCGAGGCTCGACGACTGACGGCGGAGTCCTTGCGCGCACACATTCCGAGGCGTACGCTAGCGCAAGAACTCGAACTCGAACTCGGATTCGGCAGCGAGCTGCTCCGCGTGCAGAGGGAGGCGATCGCGACACTATGCGATTCACAGAGGAACACGACGCCTTGCGTCGAACGATTCGTCACGTCGTCGAGCGCGAGGTCACTCCTCACATCGAGGAGTGGGAGGCGATGGGGCGATTTCCGGCCCACGAGGTGTTCAAGGCGTTTGGTTCAGCAGGGCTCCTCGGGCTCGAGTACGACCCGGCCTTCGGCGGCCAGGGTGTCGACCACTCGTTCACCGTCGTCTTTGCCGAGGAGCTCGGGCGGATGGGCTTCGGCGCGCTCGCGATGGCAATCACGGTCGAGACCGACATGGCGACGCCTTCACTGCACCGATTCGGCTCTGATGACCTCAAGCGTCGCTTCCTCGCCCCGACGCTCCGAGGCGAGCTCGTGGCCTCCGTCGCGGTCACCGAGCCGGACGCAGGCTCAGACGTCGCCAACATTCGCACGCGAGCGGTGCGTGACGGCGACGAGTGGATCATCAACGGATCAAAGCTGTACATCACGAACGGTGCGCAAGCAGACTGGCTCTGCCTCCTCGTGCGGACGAGTGACGAAGGTGGCTACCGGGGCATGTCGCAGGTCGTGTTCCCGACTAGCACGCCGGGGTTTCGGGTCGCGCGCGAACTGCGAAAACTTGGCAACCACGCCTCCGACACCGCCGAGCTAGTCTTCGAGGACTGTCGAGTGCCCGTCGCTAACACGATCGGCACGGTAGGCCGTGGGTTCCAGCAGCAGATGGCCCAGTTCCAGAACGAGCGCATGGTGGCCGCGTACAGCGCTGTCGGCGCGATGGAGCTGGCGATCGAGCGGACGGTCGCGTACCTGCGCGAGCGTCGGGTGTTTGGTGAGCCGTTGCTTGCCAAACAGTACGTCCAGTTTCGGCTTGCCGAGCTCATCGCTCAGATCGACCTCCTCCGCCAGTACAACTACGCCTGCGCGGAGGCCTACATCGCTGGCGAGGACACGACGCGCTACGCGACGATCGCGAAGCTGACCGCAGGGCGGCTCGCTACGCGACGATCGCGAAGCTGACCGCAGGGCGGCTCGCTCGAGAGGTCGCTGACTGGTGTCTGCAGTTCCACGGCGGAGCCGGCTACATGGAGGACGGGTGGGTCGCCCGGTACTTCCGCGACAGTCGGCTGCTCTCGATCGGAGGCGGCGCCGACGAGGTCATGCTCCAGATTCTCGCTCGGCTCGAGGGACTCGCACCGTGAGCGTGGATCTCAGCACGCTCATCGACGACCTCGGTGACGAGGTCGACGCCTTGGGCGAGGTTGTCGACACTTGTGACCTCGAGGACCTCGAGCAACCAACGCCTGCGCGAGGCTGGGACGTCGGTGACACGCTCGCGCACCTCGCGTACTTCGACGCGGTGGCCGCTCTCACTCTCGAAGACGAGCCTGCGTTCGTCAGCAGGCGCGACGCCCTCGTTACGTCTCACCTCTCCTCGGAAGGTGCACCCGGGGAGTCACCAGACGTCAGCTGGGGGCGGGCGCTCGAGGACCGGCGAGCGATCCTCGAGCGCTGGCGGCACGAGAGCGCTGCCCTCCACGCCACCCTTGTCGCCCACCTGCCGTCGCTCGCGACCCGGCGCCTCGAGTGGTTCGGTCCGCCCATGGGAGCGGCGACCTTCATCTCAGCTCGGCTCATGGAGGTCTGGGCTCACGGCCTCGATGTGCGAGCGGCGCTCGGTCGCCCCCTCGACGAGGCGGTCTCGCACCGTCTCATCCACGTCTGTCACCTCGGCGTCGTGACGCGTCAGTGGTCGTTCACCGTACACGGACGCCACGATCCCGGCGGGCCAGTCAGGGTCGAGCTCGAAGCACCTGACGGTTCCACGTGGTCTTGGGGGCCACCGACGGCCGAGTCGTCGATTCGCGGAACTGCGCTGGACTTTGCGCTCGTCGTCACGCAGCGCCGTCATCCTGCCCGCACCGGGCTGCGAGCGCAGGGCGAGCCGGCACGCGCGTGGCTCGCCGTCGCGCAGGCGTTCGCCGGCCCGGCGACGAGTGTCGATCGGGGGCGCTAGCGATGGTCGGCAGCGTCCTGACGAGTCGGCTCAACCCTCGCGACGAGGCCTACCTCGCCAATCGGCGTGACATGCTGGAGCTACTCTCTGAGGTCGATCGGCTGATGGCCGCCGCTAGTGAGGGTGGTGGTCGAGCGGCGATCGAACGTCACCACAGCCGAGGCAAGCTCACCGTGCGCGAGCGTATCGGCTACCTCATCGATCCCGAGAGCCCGTTCCTCGAGCTCTCAGCCCTCGCTGGCTACGGCACCGACTACCGGGTTGGCGGGGGAATGGTGCTCGGGCTCGGTGCGATCCACGATACAGAGTGCGTGATCGTGGGGAACGACCCGACCGACCTCGGCGGGGCTCTCACCGCGATCAGTGTTCGCAAGCTCATGAGAGCGCTCGAGATCGCTCGCGTCAATCGCATCCCCTACGTCCAGCTGGTCGAGTCAGCTGGTGGCGACCTTCGCGGGGTCCTGCCTGGTGAGGACGTCGAGAAGGCGTTGCGCCGAGAGCTCAGTCACTTCGCAGAGAGCGGGCGGATGTTTCACGACATCACCGAGCTCTCCGCACTCGGCGTACCGACGATCTCGGTCGTGCTCGGCAGCTCTACTGCGGGCGGGGCGTACCAACCGGGGCTCTCTGACTACACAATCTTCGTGCGAGGCGCTGCCAAGGTCTTCCTCGGCGGTCCGCCGCTCGTCAAGGTGGCGACTGGCGAGGAGGCCTCGGACGAGGAACTCGGTGGGGCGCTCATGCACGCGAGCGTCAGTGGGCTTGCCGATGCGCTCGCCGAGAACGAGTACGACGCGCTGCGTATGGCTCGAGACGTCGTCGCGCACCTCAACTGGCGAAAGCGTGGCCCAGGTCCCGTGACCACCTCGCCTGAGCCGCCTCGGTACGACCCCGACGAGCTGCTTGGACTCGTGCCTCGCGACCTCCGTGCTCCGGTCGAGGTGCGCGAGGTGATCGCACGCATCGTCGACGGGAGCCGCTTCGAGGAGTTCAAGCCGCGCTACGGCGAGACGTTGGTGACCGGGTGGGCCACCGTGCTCGGCTACAGCGTCGGCATCGTGGCCAACAACGGCGTCCTCGTGCCCGAGGCTGCGGCAAAGGGGGCGCAGTTCATCCAGCTGTGCAACCAGATCGACACCCCCATCGTCTTCCTGCAGCACATCACCGGCTTCATGGTGGGGCGCGAGTACGAGCGGGCCGGCATCATCAAAGCCGGCAGCCAGATGATCAACGCACTCTCCAATTCGAACGTGCCGCACCTGACGGTGATTCTCGGTGCGAGCTACGGGGCGGGCAACTACGCGATGGGAGGGAGGGCGTTTGATACGCGTTTCGTCTTCCTCTGGCCAACCGCCAAGATCGCGATCATGGGTCCTGCGCAGATGGCTGGCGTGATGTCGATCGTGCGGCGCGAGCAGCAGGCTCGGCGCGGCCAGGCGGTGGACGAGGGCGCCGAGGCAGCGCTGCGTGCTGTGGTCGAAGACTTCGCCGAGCGCCAGTCCACGGCGCTGCACGCGACCGGTCGAGTCACCGATGACGGCATCATCGATCCGCGGGACACGCGCACGGTGCTCGGCGTGACCCTGTCGGTGTGCCACAACACCCCGATCGAGGGGACGAGGGGCTTTGGAGTGTTTCGGCTGTGATTCGACGCCTCTTCATCGCGAATCGCGGTGAGATCGCACGGCGAATCATCCGCAGCGCGCGCGCGCTCGGCATCGTGACGATCGTCCCCTACGCGCCCGTCGACGCCGCGAGTCCGGCGGTGCGCGAGGCGGACGAGGCGATCGCCCTCGAGGGGGGTCGCCCTCTCGAGAGCTACCTCGATGGAGCCGCCCTCGTGCGCGCTGCGCAAGAGACGAAGGCCGATGCTGTGCACCCAGGCTACGGCTTTCTCTCCGAGCAGGCGAGCTTTGCCCGAGCGGTGGTCGACGCGGGCCTCATCTGGGTCGGACCCTCGCCGCGGAGCATCGAGCTCATGGGCGACAAGCTCGAGGCCAAGGCGCTCATGGCGCGGGTCGGGGTGCCCGTCCTCGCGAGCTGGAACGTCGACGATCCTGCTGTGCACATGCCAGTGCTCATCAAGGCCGCCGCTGGCGGAGGCGGCAAGGGCATGCACGTGGTTCGAGAGGCTGCAGCGCTCGCGGAGATGGTTGCGACCGCTCGGCGGGAGGCGCGAGCTGCCTTCGGCGACGACCGGGTGTTCCTCGAGCGCTGGGTCGAAGTCGCCCGCCACATCGAGGTCCAGATCCTCGCCGACGCAGCGGGCTCGGTCGTGCACTGCTTCGAGCGAGAGTGCTCCATCCAGCGCCGTCATCAGAAGGTCGTCGAGGAGGCACCCTCGCCGGCTCTCGACGCCGAGCTTCGCGAGCGCATCACGAGCGCAGCGATCACGGCGGCTCGAGCCGTCGACTACCAGGGCGCTGGGACGGTCGAGTTCGTCCTCGAACCAAACGGCGACTTCTGGTTCCTCGAGATGAACACGAGGCTCCAGGTGGAGCACCCCGTGACCGAGGAGATCCTCGGGATCGACCTCGTTCGCGAGCAGCTTCGCATCGCCGAGGGTGCCGCGCTCTCAGTCCGACAGGAGGCGTTGCGTCCGCGAGGGCACGCGATCGAGGTGCGGCTCTACGCCGAGGACCCCGCTCAGGGATACCTGCCGCAGGCCGGCACCATCGTCGAGTGGTCACCGGCCGTGGAACCTGCGCTCCGTTGGGAGTCCGGCGTCGAGACGGGCAGCACCGTAGGCGTGGACTTCGATCCGCTGCTCGCCAAGGTGATCGCCGTGGCGCCGACACGACCTGAGGCGGCGGCGCGCTTGGCGCGC
>SIRY01000049.1 GCA_004366215.1 Actinomycetota bacterium
TAGCCTCGACGCGTGAACGCTGCCCACCTCGCCGCACGTACCCTCGCAGCGCTCGGCGTCGAGGCCGTCTTCACCAACCCCGGCACGAGCGAGCTCCACCTCGTCGACGCGTTGGCCGAGGTCGGACCACCACCCGTCCTCGTCGCCCAGGAGCTCGTCGCGACCGGAGCGGCCGATGCGCAGGGTCGGCTCGCCGGCCTCGGCGCGGCCCTGCTCCACCTTGGCCCAGGCCTCGCGAACGGGCTCGCGTTCCTCCACGACGCCCGCCGTGCTCAGAGCCCGATCCTCGTCCTCGTCGGTGAGCACCCGCGTGCGCACCAGGCGCTCGACCCTCCCCTCGCGATGGGGACAGCCGGCCTCGCTGAAGCCGCTCGGCTGCCGCTCGTAGCGGTCGAGGACCCTGGGCTCGTACCCACGCAGCTCGCTCTGGCGGCCGCGACGGCACGCAGCCAGCGCACACCGGTCGTCGTCACGCTCGACTCGGTCGCCCTCGCGCGCTCGAGCTCGTCGCGCGACTTCGTCGAGCTCGAGCCGGCTCAGCCCGCCGCGCCTTCCGACGAACGCATACGGCACGCCGCCACTCTCCTCCGCGAGGCGAGCGTGCTCCTGCTCGGCGCGCGAGCGCTCGGACCGCGTAGCCGAGCGCTCGCGCGTGGCATCGCGGAGCGAACGGGAGCCCGCATCCTCGCTGAGACCTTTCCGAGCGTGCACGCCTACGGGGGCACGAGCGGCGTCGTCGAACGGCTCGCGTACCTGCCACCGCTCGCGCGCGAGCAGCTCGCGAGCGCACGCGCGCTCGTCACGATCGGCACCGCGCTGCCGGTGGCGTGGTTCGCGCACCCTGACGTCGACGCCCGGCTCTGGCCGAGCCCAGCGCCGACCTACCGAGTCGACGAGGCCGGCGAAGACCCGGAGGCCTGCCTCGAGGCCCTCGCTCACGCGCTCGGGGCACGCGAGGTCGAGGCGTCCCCACAGCGCACGCGAGCGCCCTCTGCTTCGAGCTCGCTCGACGCCACGGCGTTCGCGATGACGATCGCCTCGGCGGTCCGCGAGGGCGACGTCGTCATCGACGAAGCGCGCACGAGCGCCCCGCTCCTCTACGAGGAGCTCGCCACCGCTGCGCCCCACGACTACCTCGGCCACCCGGGCGGCGCGATCGGTGAGGGCCTCTCCCTCGCCCTCGGCGCAGCGCTCCTTGGGCGTCGAGTCCTCGCGGTCGTCGCCGACGGCGGCTTCCTCTACGCACCCCAAGCCCTCTGGACCATGGCGCGCCACGGCGCGGACGTCACCGTCGTCGTCGCGCGCAACGGCGGCTACCGCATCCTCGAGATCGAACAGCAGCTCGCCGGCCTCGCCCCGAGACCTGAGCTCACGAGGCTCGAGCAGCCGGCCTGGGACTTCGTGGGCCTCAGCCGAGCCATGGGCGCGCAGGCGAGGCGCGTCCAGACCGTCGGTGAGCTCCGCGCCGCTCTCCGCCCTTCTGGCGGCCTTCGGGTCGTCGTCGCAGACCTGCCGAGCTAGCCGAGTCCCAGGTGGGTTGCGAGGAACTCGGTGCGCACTCGGGCGACGGTGGCGAGGGCGTGCGCTGCTCGCGGACCGTGGCGACTCGAGGGAAGAGCGACGAACGGTAGGTCGATGCCGAGCTCTTGCGCTCGCTCGAGGAGCCGCAATGTGTGGCTGACGTGGACGTTCTCATCGACGAGCCCGTGGATGATGAGGACGCGCGGGGCTGTGGGGCCGCGTAGCCCCTCGAGCGAGGCGACGACGCTCGCGCGATCGTAGCGCGGGTCGCCAGCGAGCCCGAGGTAGCGTTCGCTGTAGCCCGTGTCGTACCAGCGGAAGTCGACGACCGGTGCGCCTGCGACGCCGACGCGGAACCGCTCTGGGTAGCGGCTCGTCGCGAGCAACGTGAGGTAGCCCCCGTAGCTCCAGCCGTAGATGCCGACCCTCGCGGCGTCGATGCCCAGTGCGCGCGCTGCCCAGTCGATCGCGGCGATGTGGTCCTCGAGCTCGACGGTACCGAACCCGGCCGCGAGCGGCTCCTCGACGACGCGCCCACGGTTCGCCGACCCACGCCCGTCGAGCTTGAGGACCACGGCGCCCAGCATCGCCAGCCATTGGGCGCTCAGGTCGGCGGTGAGCTGCCACGCGTCCTGGACGAGCTGCACGTGCGGGCCGCCGTAGACCGAGAGGATGAGCGGGCGCCCCGTGGCGCCGCCGGGTGGCTCGTAGACGGCCCCGAAGCGCACGAGGCCGTCGCCGAGGTCGACCTCCACTCGCCGTGGCGGACGGAGCTCGAGCTCTGGCTCGGAGGCCGCCACGAGCTCGGGCTCCTCGCCGTAGCGCACGAGCGCCGGCGGCTCCTCGAGCGAGGAGCGTACCGCAGCGACGGCGCGGGCCCCCACCGCGACCGGGCCAAAGACGCCTCCTCGGTCGAGCTCGCGCACCGACCCATCGCGGAGGTGAATCCGCCAGAGCGAGCGTCGCACCGGATCGTCGTCGTAGCCGACCGCGATGAGCTCGTCGCCCGCGAGGCCGACGAGCGCCGTCACCACGACGCCGTCGGCGAGGCGACGAACCCCCTCCTCCCCGATGAGGACCACCCGCCACTGGCCGTCGAAGCGCTGCGACGTGGTCACGAGCGTGCGGCCCCACACGAGCACCGTCGCTGGCACGTTGATCCACGGTTCGTGAGCCTCGCGATCGACCCTCACGGTGGCACCGTCGGGCAGCTCGATGCGCCACCGCGTGAGCTCGTGCTGCGCTCGGTCGACGACGCCGACGACGAGCGCATCGTCTCCCACCCAGCACACCTCGACGAGGTAGCCGCCTTCGGGTGTCAGCGCACGCCGCAGCGACGCTCCTCCCTCGCGGTCGTAGACGACGACCGCGACCGAGGCGTTGGGGGATCCGACGAAGGGGTAGCGGTGACGCTCGAGCCGCGCCGGGACGACGTCGTGGTGCACGATCACGTGCTCTGGCACCATCCTCTCGTCGACCTCGGTCCAGGCGACACGGCGCCCCGAGGGCGAGAGCCACAGCCCATCAAAGCGCCCGAACTCCTCTTGGGCGACGTACTCTGCGAGCCCGAGGCTCAGCTCGTGGTCCACAGCGAGGCGCTCTCTGCGCCCAGGGCCGGCGATCCACACCTCGTGCCCGTCCGTCGCGGCCACGACGTCGCTCGTCTCGCTCGTCGCAACCGCAACCGCCCCTGCGAGGTCGTAGCCGCCGACCGCACGACCCTCGTCGTCCACAACCTCCCAGCGCCCTCCCACCGAGACGCACCAGCGCTCGGCACCGAGGGGACGAAAGGCGCTCACGCCGCCCCACGCTCGTCGAGCTCGCTCGGCGCTCAGCTCATCCCAGGTCGTCGTCGCCTCGTCCTCCGGGGGACCGACGAGGATGCGAGGCGACTCGCCGAGCTCACCCCAGCGCACGAGGGCGGCACGCCCGTCGTCGTCGCTGAGCAGGCCCACGATCGAGACCCCGTCACGGGGATCGATGCTGAGCTGACCAACCTCGAGGATACCGCGGACACGCCGTCGGGCGAGGTCCTCAAACTGCAGTGCGCGACTCACGCCTCGCAACACTACGCCGACGGCCCCCCTCGAACCGACGGCTGGGGGCCACGCGACGCACACTGAGGGGGAGGTCGACTGCTTGACGTCGCGTCGGCACCCCAGCCACAGAGCTATCGGCGCCGCGCCTCGTCACTTGAGGACCCCTCGACCCCTTCCCAGCTCCACCCGTTGGGAGCTGGTCGCGGACGAGCCGGTAGAGCGTCGCGCCGCCAGACGAGCACGCGACGCCGAAAGGACACGACCTCGAGGCCATCTTGGTTGTAGCCGCGAGTCGCGACCTCGACGACGCCCCGGTCGGGCTTCGATCGTGACGGCGTGACGGCGAGGACCTTGCTCTCTGCGTAGATCGTGTCGCCGTGGAAGGTCGGGTTGAGATGGCGCAGCTCGAGCACCTCGAGGTTGGCGATCGCCGAACCCGAGATGTCAGCGACGCTCATGCCGAGCACGACCGAGTAGACGAGGTTGCCGACGACGACCGGCCGACCATGGACCGTCGCGCGCTCAGCGAAGTAGGTGTCGAGGTGGAGCGGGTGGTGGTTCATCGTGAGGAGGCAGAAGAGGTGGTCATCTGCCTCCGTGATCGTCTTGCCTGGCCAGTGCCGGTAGACGTCACCGACACGAAACTCCTCGAGGCATCGGCCAAAGGGCCGCTCGTGCACCGCCACGGCCTAGTCGACGGGACGAGGACCTGGAGGCACCTGGGCCTGCGGACCACCCTGAGGCGCAAACTGCGGCGGCGCGAGCGTCGAGAACTGCGCCTGCCACGACTCGCCGGCCTCACCGTCGATGACGAGCTGCCAGCGGTAGCGCGAGTTCGCAGGCAACGGCAGCGGACCGATGGTGACGGCGAGGTTGAGCGGGATGTCGGAGCCGAGTGGCACGCCCTGAGGTGTGCCGAGCTGGAAGTCACCGCGGATCTCAACCGGCTGAGGGCCATCGGGGGTCTCGATGGTGACCTGCTCACCCGACTCGTCCTGGAGGACGAGCTCCCAGTGGTGTGGCGTAGGCGCCTCGGACCAGGCGAGCTCGAGCCGCATCGCGATCGCCATCGGCGCCATCCCTGCGACGGTCATCGACCAGCCGCCCCCGAGGATGTAGAGCTTGCCGTCACAGACCTGGGCGGCATCGCAGAGGAGTAAGGTTGCCTTCACGGCCACAACGCTAGCCGCCTTTCCATCTGCGCTCAGCGCACGAGCGCCCCCGAGGCCAGCAGGCTCGCCACCGCCGTCGCGTTGAACGCCATGTGCGCGACGATCGACGTCCCGAGGCGTCCCGTACGCCTGACGAGGCGAGCGAGGACCACCCCGAGGACGAAGAGGCCGAGAAACTGCAGCGGCCCGGCGTGTGCGACCGCAAAGAGCAGCGCGCTGACGAGCGAAGGTGTCCAGGTCGCGAGCAGCCTCGGAGCGCGCCTCATCCGAGCCTCGAGGAGGCGCAGGGTCAGCCCACGGAAGAAGATCTCCTCGAAGAGCGGCGCGCCGAGCACGACGAGCGCAACGACGCCGGCGAGGTCGTGACCCACGCCGACGCCGAGGAGCTCGACCGCTGGCCGAGACAGCTGACCCAGTGCGGCAGGGTCGACGACGAGCTCGACGACGTCGACGAGAGGGACGACGACGAGCTGGAGGATGACGCCGACGACGAGGCCGACGAGGAGGTCGCTCGGCGCGAAGCGGAACCGAACGTAGGTGAGCAGCGAGCTGCGGCCGTAGTAGTGGGCCCCCACGAGGCTACACACGAGGAACGCGGCCCACAGCCCAGCCTCGTCAGCGGCGAGGAGCGACGGCGTCAGACCAGCGACCGTGCTCGGCACTCGCAGGTGCTCGAGGTGGCCCGCGACGACGAGTGCGAGGCCACTGGCGACGAGCGCGACGACGAGCGCGACGACAGGGAACAGGATCGAGCCACGCCCGATCCCCACGGGCCGGTCCTCGCGCATGCCTCACCTCCCAGTCGCCCGCCGTCGAGCACGCGAGCGAGCACGACGGCCCCTGAGCGCCCCCTCAACGAGGGCTCGAAACTCACCGAGGATGCAGGCTAGAGCTCGCCGTTTGTGCGTAAAGTCGCCTAGCATACGTACCGTATGAGCCCATCGCCTCAGAGTCCGATGTCCAAAGGGCCTCGCACACCACAGAACGTCGACCAGCGGGGGCGAGTGGCCTTCGCCATCCTCTCGTCGCTCGTCGTCGCTGTCCTGCTCCTCACGCTGCTCAGCCACGCCCCGGCGGGCCGCTCGCTCGGCTACAGCAGGTTCCTGCACGACGTGCAGACCAAGCAGGTGCGAACAGCGGTCCTCAACAACACGACCGGCCAGATCACCGGCACGCTCGCAGACGGCAGCTCCTACAGCGTCACAGGGCCTCTGCCCTACACCCAGAGCGAGCTCGACGCTCTCGCCAAGGCCCACGTCGACGTGAGCTACATCACGCCAGGTCCTGGCATCGCCTCGACCGTGATCGAGTACGTCATCTTCTTCGCCATCTTCCTCGGCCTCTGGGTCTACCTCACCCGGCGTACTCAAGGCTCGGTCAACGGCATCATGAGCGTGGGTCGGTCACG
>SIRY01000050.1 GCA_004366215.1 Actinomycetota bacterium
GGGTGCTGTGGAGGTGATGCGATGACGGGTATGGGCAGCGCATCGCTGAGCGCAGGCGGGCTCGCGGGTCCTTTCTACCATCGGCTGGGTCTTGAGGCCGTCGCGCTCGTGCTCGTCGCGTTGGTCCTCATCGCAGCTCGATACTTCCTCTTCAGCCAGGTGCGCTCGACGACGCACGTGCGCGTCGCAGGCTCCGCCGACGACGGCGGACTCCTCGCGCACGAGCCTCTACCACGTGCGATTCTGCGGTGGGGCTTTGGTCTGCTGTGGATCCTCGACGGGCTGCTGCAGATGCAGCGCGCGATGCCGACGCAGTTGCTATCGCAGGTGATCGAGCCGGCGTCGCAAGGCAGTCCCCACTGGCTCGTCCAGCTCGTTCAGCTCGGGGTCGATGCGTGGAATCGGCACCCCTTGTGGGCAGCTACAGGGGCGGTGTGGATCCAACTTGCGATCGGCCTGTGGCTCTTGCTGGCCAAGTCTGGTCGCTTTGCGAAGGTTGGCTACGCCATGGCCGTGGGCTGGGGCCTCCTCGTCTGGGTCCAGGGTGAGTCCATGGGTCAAATCCTCGCACCGGGGGCGTCGTGGCTCTTTGGAGCGCCGGGCGCCGTGCTGTTCTACACTGTGGCGGCCGCCACGCTCTTTGCGCCGTGGCGGTTCTGGGCTCGAGACCGACTCCCGCGCTGGCTCCTGTGGGCGCTCGGTGCCGAGCTCGTCGGGTTCGGTATCTTGCAGGGCTGGCCGGGCCGAGGGTTCTACCAGAATGGCATCTCGCAGATGGTGGCCCAGATGGCCCAGACGCCACAGCCATCGTGGATCGCGGGACCGATGCGTGACGTCGCGGGACTCCTCCATGGCGGCGTTGCCGCCGCGGTGAACGGTGGGGTTGCCGTGGTGCTCGTCGCGGTCGGCGTCGCGTTCCTCACGCGGCGCTTGCTGTGGTCAGCGTTTGGGGTGCTGAGCGTGCTCTCCCTCGCGACGTGGTGGTTCGTGCAAGACTTTGGCTTCCTCGGTGGCGTTGGAACCGATCCGAACTCGATGATTCCAGGCCTGCTGCTCGCCCTCGCTGGCGTAGTCGGGTCGACTCGCGTTGCCGAGGCGCGCGACGCCGTGTCTGAGCGAGCCTGGTGGCCGAGCGACGTCGGCGTCGCCGGGCGTCTCTTTGGCGTCTGGACAGTGGCAGCTGCGCTGATGGGGCTCGGTCCTCTCGTCTACGCCGCCCTCAATCAGACGACGTCGTCGGCGCTCGCACTGGCCGCGTCCGACACCCCCTTCTCCATCGATCGACCAGTCCCGTCGTTCACGCTCCTCGACCAGTATGGCAGGCCGGTCTCGATCGACCAGTTTCGCGGTAAGCGGATCGTGCTGACGAACCTCGATCCGGTCTGCACCTTCGACTGCCCGCTGATCGCTCAGGAGCTGCGAAGCGCAGACCTTGCGTTGCCCCCCTCAGTGCGAGCTCAGACCGTGTTCGTTGCGGTCGCCGTCAACCCGGTGATTCACTCGGTCCAAGCGCTGCAGATCTTCGATGCGCGGGAGAACCTCGCGGGCTTGTCGAACTGGTACTACCTGACGAGTCCGTCGCTTGCCCGCCTCGAGCACGTGTGGCAAACGCTCGGGTTCGGGGTGAGCATGCCGCTCGACGGGGTCATGGTCCAGCATGAGGACCTGAGCTTCGTGATCGGCCCTCACCTGACCGAGCGCTTCCTCGTGCCGTCAGATCCCTCGCTCAACAGCGCCATCGCGACGAGCATCTCGTCGCTCTACGTCCACCTCGTCGAGGAGGTCTAGGTGCGTCCGTCGTGGAGACGTCTCTGGCGCATCCTTGGGATCGCTGGGCTCGGCGTCATCGCAGCGTCCTGTGGAACGGCGCAGACCGCGGCAACCTCAGTCGAGTCCGTGCCTGCGAACTTCGCGGCGATCGTCCCGGGTCCTTCAGGGGCCCAGCTGGTTGAGGTGCAGAGCTACCAGCACGGCCAGGTGTTCATGGCACGCGGCGGAGGCCTCGAGCTCGCGACGCCCCTTGGCATCTCGACGCGAGCTGGGGTGGTGTTGAGCCCGACCGTGCCGATGGGGGCGAGTGTCCTTGCAGGCGAGGTCGCCCACGGTACCTGGCCAGACTCCGTGATCTGGACGCTCGCGCCGGGTGGGTGGCTCCCGCAGGAGCTGTCGGTCGCAGTCGCGCCGTATGCGGGCTCGGTCGTGTCGACGCCAGCTGGGGGTGTCGCCATCGTCGGTGCCACGAACTTTGGGGCCGCGAACCAGGAGATCGTCGCGCTCCGTCGAGATGGGTCCATCAGCCGGGTCCTCGTGCCGACGGGCGTGCTTCGAGCCGCCGCGCGCGCTGCGGGCTGTGCGCACGCCACGTTCCGCGCCGTCGATCCGACGGGTGCGTGGGTTGTGGGGAGCTGTGGGGCCTCGACCCTGCTGCGCCTCTCTCTCGACTCGAGGACCGTGCTGCGCACGCAGCTGTCGGGTGCGTTGCTCGGGTCGAGCGCGGTCGTGACGGCGGATGGCCGACCGGTGACGGCGATCCTCGTCGGCGGCGGTCGCTCTGAACGCCTCACGCTCGTCGACGTCGCGACGGGCGTCGAGCTCGCGTCGGCTCAACTCGGCGCTCCGGCCTCAGCCGCCCCTTCGATCGCGGCGGCTGGGTCGATGGTGGCGGTCGCGGTGCCCGAGGGCGGTCGCGGCCAGGTCGTGACGTTCGCACCTGGCTCACCAGCCAAGGTCGTCGCTGCGCCAGCGCAGGCGCAAGGTGTCGGCTTGACCTCCGCGGGCAGTCTCGAGGTCGTCTCAGCAGATCCGAACGGCACGCAGGTGACTCTCTGGAGCTACACCGGCTCAGGGTGGCGGCGCGCGGCCGTGGCCGAGACGCCGACGGTGAGCCAAGGCTGAGAGCTGTCGTCGTGCACGCCTTTGAGTCCACAGGGCGTCTCGCCGAGACGCCGAGGTGATCCAAGGCCGAGGGAGCGGCCCACCATGACTCGGCGTCTAGCGTAGGGGCGTGGCCGTTCTCCCCATTCGTACCATCGGTGACCAGGTTCTCGTGCGGCGAGCCCGCGACGTGGCCGAGGTCGACGGGCGTCTCGATCAGCTGATTCGCGACATGATCGAGACGATGCACGAAGCTCCTGGGGTTGGGCTCGCAGCTCCGCAGGTCGGTGTGGACCTGCGTCTGTTCGTCTGGGACGTCGGCGACGGCCCAGACGTCGCCATTAATCCGACCATCGTCGAGAGCTCGGGGCGTTGGCGCTACGAGGAGGGGTGTCTCTCCGTCCCTGGCTACTTCTGGCCTATTGAGCGCCCTCGCCGCGTGTTGCTGCGCTACGTCACCCGTGACGGAGAGGTGGCAGAGCGCGAGGCAGAAGATCTCCTCGGGCGCGTGTTCCTGCACGAGACTGACCACCTCGACGGGGTCCTCCTCATCGAGCGCCTCGACGACGAGGAGCGCCGCGAGGCCAAGCAGCGGATCTCTCGGGAGCGCTGGCTCGGGGCGTGACGTGCGCATCGTGCTCCTCGGCTCCACGCTCGAGACTGCCCGCATCCTCGAGGGGCTGATCGGAGGCGGGCACGACGTCGTCGGACTCGTGACCCAACCTCCCGCGCGACGGCGGCGTGGCGGGGCGCTCGAGCCGACGGTTGCTGGGCGACGTGCTGCCGAGCGCGGCGTGGCGGTCCTGGAGTCGCTGCCCGAGGATCACGCCGGGGCAGACGTGGCTGTCGTCGTCGCCTTTGGTCGTCGTCTGCCATCGTCGTGGCTCGAGGGGCGGCGGGTGCTGAACGTCCACTACTCGCTCCTACCG
>SIRY01000051.1 GCA_004366215.1 Actinomycetota bacterium
GTCAGCTCGCACCGCTTCTACTCGCTTGGACAGCAGCGCACCGAGGTGACGCACGTGGCTCCGGTGACACGAGAAGACCTTCTCGACGGGTCCGAGCCGCGCTCAGAGGTCGAGTCTGACCCGGAGCTGCCGGCGGTGACAGAGCGCGTGGTGCGGGACCTCATCATCGCCGGTGGGTTTGGCCTGCTGCTCGAGGCGTCAGCCGCGGAGCACGCAGCCCGCCAGCGGGCGATGAAGACCGCGACCGACAACGCGAACACCTTGGTGCGGAACCTCACGCGGGAGATGAACCGCGCCCGTCAGGACGCAATCACGACCGAGATCTCAGAGATCGTCGGTGGCGCCGAGGCGCTCGCTCGAGCAGGTGCACAGAGAGAGGAAGAGGAGAGCTGAACCGTGAGCGAAGCTGTTGGTTCGCTAGGTCGGGTCGTCTCGGTAGCTGGGCCCGTCGTCGACGTCGAGTTTCCGCCGGACGCGCTCCCGGACATCAACGCAGCGTTGGAGATGGACGCCGAGGTCGACGGCTCGACCGTTACCATCACCGCTGAGGTCGCGCGCCAACTCGGCGAAGGCCGAGTGCGGTGCATCTGCCTCAAGCCGACGGATGGGCTCCGACGCGGCGTTCCCGTCCGGTCGCTGGGCCGCGGCCTTGCGGTGCCTGTCGGCGAGGGCGTGCTTGGTCACGTGTTCAACGTGCTCGGCCAGCCGCTCGACGCTGCTGAACTCACCGGCGTTGAGGACGTGTGGGAGATTCACCGTAGCGCGCCCGCACTCGAGGAGCTCGAGCCTAAGGCCCAGATGTTTGAGACTGGCATCAAGGTGATCGACCTCCTCGAACCCTACGTCCAGGGTGGCAAGGTGGGTCTCTTCGGGGGAGCTGGCGTCGGCAAGACCGTACTCATCATGGAGATGATCAACCGTGTTGCTCAGCAACACGGCGGCGTGTCGGTGTTCGCCGGCGTCGGCGAGCGAACCCGAGAGGGCACCGACCTGTGGCTCGAGATGCAGGAGTCCGGCGTCATCTCGAAGGCAGCCTTGGTCTACGGTCAGATGGACGAGCCGCCAGGTGTGCGGCTCCGGGTTGGTCTCGCGGCGCTCACGATGGCTGAGTACTTCCGTGACGTCAAAGATCAAGACGTCCTGCTCTTCATCGACAACATCTTCCGATTTGTGCAGGCAGGCTCAGAAGTCTCTGCGCTGCTCGGTCGGCTGCCCTCGGCGGTGGGGTACCAGCCAACGCTGGCTGATGAGATGGGAGAGCTGCAGGAGCGGATTACCTCAACGCGGCGCCGCGCCATCACCTCGCTCCAGGCTGTCTACGTGCCAGCAGACGACTACACGGATCCAGCGCCCTTCACGACGTTTACCTTTCTCGACGCGACGACGGAGCTGTCGCGACAGATCGCGTCGCTTGGGATCTACCCTGCGGTGGACCCTCTCGCATCGACGTCGAACATCCTCGACCCGAGCGTCGTCGGGGAGCGCCACTACAAGGTGGCGCGTGAGGTGCAGCGGATTCTGCAGCGGTACAAGGATCTCCAGGACATCATCGCTATCCTGGGCCTCGACGAGCTCTCGGAGGAGGACAAAGTCGTCGTCGCGCGGGCTCGTCGGATCCAGCGGTTCTTGTCGCAGCCGTTCTTCGTAGCTGAGGTGTTCACGGGCCTCAAGGGCAAGTACGTACCGATCAGCGAGACCATCGAGTCCTTCGAGGCGATCGTCCGTGGCGACCTCGACCAGGTGCCCGAGCAGGCGTTCCTCAACGCGGGCAACATCGACGACGTCTGGGCCAAGGCCAAGGAGCTCTCAGAACGATGAGGCCTACCTTCGAGGGGGTCGTCGCAACACCCGAAGAAGTCGTCTTCGAGGGCGCGCTCGAAGAGCTCATCCTCAGGGTGCCAAGCGGTGACATCGCATTCCTCGCGAACCATGGCCGGTTCGTCGGAGAAATTGAAGCCTGCAGCGCCATCCTCGTCATGGCCGACGGCACACAGGAGCGGCTCGTCATCGACGGCGGAGTGCTGCGGGTTGGCGGTAACCGCGCGTTCGTGCTGGCGCAGTCTGCTGAGTTCGTCGGCGACATCGACGCAGCATCCCTCGAAGCTCGGCGGCGCTCGATTGCCGAGCTTGCCGGACTCGTCGACGAGCGTTACCTTGGGCCTCGCCGCGTCGGAGTCGCCCTGCGAGAGTCGCACGTTGGCGTGTGAAGCGGGTACGAGTCGCCGTCGCTCTCACGTTCTCGGCTGAGCTCGCCGCTCGGATCGACGGGCTTCGCCGAGTGTTCGCACCGTCGACGGTGGCTCGCATCGTCCCGCACGTCACCTTGGTGCCACCACACGAGCGTGATGCCACTGGCGTGAAGACGCTGTTCGCCACGATCGCGAAGACGGTCGAAGGACTCCACACGCCGTCTCTAGCTCTCCGCGGCGTCGAGGTCTTTGCGAATCGGCGTGCGACGGCGTACCTGGCGGTTGAGGACCGCGATCGCTGGTGCGAGAGAGTGGCTCGATCGCTTGGCTGGCCAGCGACGCGTGACTTCGTGCCCCACGTAACCATTGCGCAGGACAGGCGCCGGGAGCTCCTCGAGGGTCTCCGAGAGCTCGCCGCAGGCTACCGCGAGCAGCTTGACGCTCGGTCGATTACCCTCTTGCTCGCACGCGTCGGCGACCGCCGTCGCCACTGGCGCCCAATCCTCTCGGCGAGGCTTGCCCAGAGTTGGGTCGTGCGGCGCTCGCACCTCACGCTGCGGCTCGTCGTCTCTGAGGGAGCGTGGTCGCTCGCGCTGAGCCCTGGAGGCTTCGAGCCGCTCCAGCGCAGCGTGTTCGCGCTGTGCGACGACGACGTCGTCGGTGTGGTCTCAGCGGCGCGCCAGAGCGAGGCCGCGTGGGTCCTCAGTGACGCACGAGTCTTCGACCCCGAGCTGCGCGGGTGGGGTATTGGCACCACGCTCGTCGAACGGCTCGCGAGCGCCATCGCGCCGGCCGCACTCGTAGCTCCGGCGGGCACCCACCTTCTCGAGCGAGTCGGTGCGGCGAACGTTCCCCGGTCGCTGCGAGCTGCTCTCGGCCTCAGTCACGAGATCAACTGGATTGCCTTGAGCTTGGCGAGTTGATGGTAGGCACGAACTCGTCGGATGGTGCCAGAGCGCGATCGCATCACGATGGAGTGGGTGAGCACCCGCTCGCGTCCGATGCGGACTCCCTGGAGGAGCTCGGCGTCGGTGATGCCGGTGCCGGCGAAGAACACGTCGTCGCTCGCGACGAGCTCCTCGGTCGCGTAGATGCGCTCGAGAGGGTAGCCCTGCGCCTCCGCAGCCTCTCGCTCAGCGTCGTCGCGGGGCCAGAGCCGCGCTTGGAGCTGGCCTCCGAGGCAGCGCATCGCAGCCGCGCCGAGCACTGCTTCGGGTGACCCCCCGACGCCAAGCAAGAGGTCGACGTCGCTCTCGGGCATGGCCGTGAGGACGGCTGCGGAGACGTCGCCGTCGCCGATGAGTCTGACCCGGGCGCCGGCACTGCGGACCTCCTCGATGAGGTGCTGGTGGCGCTCGCGATCCAAGATGGCGACGGTGATGTCGCGAGGCGACGCGTGCCGGGCCTTGGCGAGCTCGCGGACGTTGTCTCTCGGCGAGAGCTCGAGCGAGACGACACCCAGTCCCTCTGGGCCCGAGGCGAGCTTGTCCATGTACACGATGGGACCCGGGAAGAACATCGATCCTCGGGTGGCGACTGCGATCACGCTCATCGCTCCCCAACGCCCCATCGCCGTCGGCGTCGTTCCCTCGATCGGGTCCACGGCGACGTCGACGTCCGGACCGGTGCCGTCGCCGATGACCTCGCCGTTGTAGAGCATCGGTGCGTGGTCCTTCTCTCCCTCGCCGATGACCACGACGCCGCGCATGGGCACGGTCGCGAGGATGGAGCGCATCGCGTTCACGGCTGCGCCATCGGCAGCCTCTTTGTCGCCTCGTCCGATCCACGCGCTGGCGGCGAGGGCTGCTGCCTCGGTCACGCGGACGAGGTCGAGGGCGAGGTTGCGATCGGGAGCGGAGTCGGTCTCGCTGGGCACGGCTCGCACACTACCAGCTCAGCTCGCCCAGCACGGGGGTCTTTGGTGGGGATTGAGCTTGGTGGGGAGTGACGTGTTCGGTACAATCGGCCCATGGCTGATGTTGACGCATGGGTCGAGGCGTATGGTCGCTCTCCCAAGCGGCTCCAACGCTACGAGACGCTCTCGGGCGTTCCGGTTGCTCCGCTCTACGGCCGCCACGGCGCGCTCGATCCGAGCGCACGCGACCTGCTGGCTGACCCCGACGAGGAACTGCCCGGTCAGTACCCTTACACGAGGGGAATCTACGCCTCGGGGTACCGCACGAAGCTGTGGACCATGCGAATGTTCGCCGGCTTCTCGACCGCGACCGAGACGAATGAGCGCTTCCGCGACCTGCTGCGACGCGGCGGCACCGGGCTCTCGGTCGCCTTCGATCTGCCGACCTTGATGGGTCGAGACTCCGACGATCCCCGCTCTCGCGGCGAGGTGGGCAAGTGCGGCGTCGCTGTCGACACGATCGAGGACATGCGCGAGCTCTTCGCGGGGATCGACCTTGGCAGCATCACGACATCGATGACGATCAACGCGCCGGCAGCGTTCATCTTCGCCGCCTTCATCGCTGTGGCCGAGGACGCGGGCGTGACGCGTGATCGCCTCGCTGGCACGCTCCAGAACGACATCCTCAAGGAGTACCAGGCGCAGAAGGAGTACTACTTCCCCCCGCGCCCTTCCATGCGGCTCGTTCGCGACACCGTTGTGTTCACGGCCCACGAGATGCCTCGGTGGCACCCGCTCTCTGTGTCGGGTTACCACATTCGTGAGGCTGGCGCGACGGCAGCCGAGGAGCTCGCCTTTACGTTGGCCAACGGCTTTGCCTACGTCGAGCTCGGGGTCAGGGCCGGGCTTGCGGTTGACGACTTCGCTCCTCAGCTCTCGTTCTTCTTCA
>ML178752.1:0-600 GCA_004366215.1 Actinomycetota bacterium
CGACAGCCTCGACGTGGCTGCGCTCGAGCGCGTCGAGATCCCCGGCCACCACGAGTCCCCCAGCCGAACGACCGATCACCTGGCCAAGATCGATCCCGGCGAGCCTCGGGTCAACCGCTGCAGCCAGCTCCAAGTCAGGCTGCTCGAGGATCTCGCGGCACAAGACCTGCCCGACACGACCACCTGCTCCAAGGACCCCTACGCGCATGGCGACAGCCTAGGACACAGCGGTCCGACCAGGTAGCCCTTCGATCGTCGAACGCACCTCGCTCAGACGGCGGCTCAGCGCTTCGAAGAGCTTCGGTGGCGCCGCGACCGTGAGCTTGTCGGCGCCGATGCCCGGAAGGTCCGTGCGCACCCGACCGCCAGCCTCTTGCACCACGAGAGCACCGGCCGCCTCATCCCACGGCTTGAGCCCCGTCTCGAAGTAGGCGTCGAGCCGCCCAGCAGCCGTCCAGCACAGGTCGAGCGAAGCCGCCCCGAATCGCCTGATGTCGCGAACCTCTCCGATGAGGTGCGCGAGCATCGCGCCCTGCTGTCGGCGTACCTCCGCGTCGTAGGCGAACCCCGTGCCGACGAGCGCCTCCTCGAGCGCGACCC
>ML178752.1:610-11619 GCA_004366215.1 Actinomycetota bacterium
GAGGCGGTCGCCACCGAGCCAGGACCCGAGACTACGGACGGCGACGAACTGCTCGCGCGCGCTCACGTCGAACACGACCCCGACGAGCGCTCCGGCGTCGTCGAGCGCCGCGACAGAGATGGTCCAGAAAGGCACGCCGTACGTGAAGTTCACCGTGCCGTCGATCGGATCGATCAACCAACGCAGCCCGCCCGCGTTGCCGCTTCGACCGAACTCCTCGCCGACGACGACGTCGTCTGGTCGCTCCTCGAGGATCGCCTCGCGGACTGCGCGCTCGACGGCCCGATCAGACGCCGTGACCGGGTCCGAGGGGCTCGACTTCGTGGCTAGCACCGAGCGAGAATTCGTCTCAGCGAGCGCTGTCACGCCACGCTCGACCGCCCGCAGCGCGACACGGAGAACCGGATGGTCGAGGGGAGGCTCCACGGGCTGCACCCTAGCCTCCCCTCTGCCGGCTCACCACTGAGCGCGCTCCCGCGCTGGTGCTCGGTACCGCCAACGCTCACGAACCCAGATCGCCGAGCTCCTCAGCGATCTCCGACGCGAAGCGCTCTTCGAAGGAGACCGCCTGCCGCGGAGAGGTCCGCGGCGCGTGCTGCTCCGTCTGGGACCCCCGCGCGCGCTCGCCCGACGAGCCACCTCGAGCACCGCCCTGACGAGCCGAAGCGCTCGCGGCCCGGCCTTCGTCGTCCACGAGAGACAACGACAGCTTCCCCGCTTGGTCGATGTCGTCGACACGTACCTTCAGCAGCTGGCCAAGCTGCAGCACGTCCTCGACACGCTCAACCCGCTTGCCGTGGCCTAGCTTGGAGATGTGCAGGAGGCCATCCTTGCCAGGCAGGATGTTGATGAAGGCACCGAACTTCGTCACGCCGACGACCTTGCCCTCGTAGACCTCCCCCACCTTGGCCTGCGGCGGGTTGAGGATCAGGAGAATTCGACGCTCAGCTTCCTTGGCTGCCTGCATGTCGCGCGCGCCGATGACGACGGTCCCGATCACGCCATCGTCGTCGATCGAAACGTCGGCGCCGGTCTCCTGCTGGAGCGCGTTGATCGTCTTACCCTTTGGGCCGATGATCTCACCGATCTTCTCGAGCGGCACCTGGAGCGTGATCAGGCGTGGGGCCGTCTCAGCCACCTCGGCTCGCGGAGCTGGAATGACCGCGAGCATCTGGTCGAGGATCGCGAGTCGTGCCTGGCGCGCCTGCTCGAGCGCTGCAGCGAGCACCTCAGCAGGAATACCGTCGATCTTCGTGTCGAGCTGGAGCGCGGTGACAAAGTCTCGGGTGCCTGCCACCTTGAAGTCCATGTCGCCGAACGCGTCCTCCGCGCCGAGGATGTCGGTGAGCGTCGTGTAGCGTCCGTTGTGCGCGATCAGGCCCATCGCGATCCCAGCAACGGCGGCACGGATGGGCACACCGGCGTCCATCAGCGACAACGTTGAGCCGCAGACCGAGGCCATCGAGGTCGATCCGTTCGAGCTCAGCACCTCCGAGACGAGCCGCATGGCGTAGGGAAACTCGGTCTCAGGTGGGAGGACCGGTACGAGCGCCCGCTCAGCGAGCAGCCCGTGCCCAATCTCGCGACGCTTCGGACCGCGCATGAAGCCGGTCTCGCCCGTGGCGAACGGAGGCATGTTGTAGTGGTGCATGTAGCGCTTCTCGTCCTCGACACCAAGCGTATCGAGCTGCTGGTTCATGCGAGGCATACCGAGGGTGCAGATGTTGAGCACCTGAGTCTCCCCTCGCTGGAACAGCCCTGAGCCGTGCGCCGTCGGGATGAGGCCAACCTCGATCAGCAGCGGACGGATCGTCGTCGTATCGCGCCCGTCGATGCGCAGCCCCTCAGAGGTGATTCGCTCTCGAACAATCTCCTTGGTCAGCGCGCGGATCGCGGCACGCACTTCTCGCTCGCGGTCCTCGAACTCCTGAGCCAGCTCGGCCACGATGGACTCCGTCGCGGCGTCGAGCGCGTCGTTGCGAGACACCTTCTCAACGTGGGCGTTTGCTTCCTCGAGCCGAGTCCGACCTACCTCCCTGACCCGAGACCACACGTCAGCGTCGTAGTCGCGTATCGGTGTCCACGCGAAGCTCGGACGATGGTCAAGCTTGGCCACGAGCTCCTCTTGCAGCTCGATCGACTCGCGGATCCACCGCTTAGCAGCGACGAGCCCTTCGGCGACGACCTCCTCTGTAGGAATCGCCGCCTCGGCCTCGTAGGCCTCCCACGTCGCCTCCGTGCCGCCCGCCTCGACCATCATGATGGCGATGTCAGAGCCGTCGGAGGTCTTGCGGCCGGCGACGACGAGCTCGAAGCTCGACGCATCACCTTGCTGGAACGTCGGGAACGGAATCCACGACCCATCCCGGGCCAGCGCGAGCCGCACAGCGCCGATCGGTCCCTCGAAAGGCATACCCGACACCATGAGCGCCGCTGAGGCTGCGTTGATCGCGATCACGTCGTGGGGATTCACGAGGTCGGCTCCGAGGATCGTCGCGACGACGTGGACCTCGTGGCGGAACCCATCGGCGAACGCGGGTCGAAGAGGTCGATCGATGAGGCGTGCCGTCAGGATGGCCTGATCGGTCGCTCGACCCTCGCGCCGGAAAAACGACCCTGGGATCTTGCCCGCGGCGTACATGCGTTCTTCGACGTCGACGGTGAGTGGAAAGAAGTCGACGCCTTCTCGCACGTGCTTCGCGCCGGTCGCGGTCACCAGCACGGTGGTTCCGCCAAGGCGCGCCACCACAGCACCAGACGCCTGAAGCGCGAGCTTGCCGGTCTCGAGACGTAGCGGCGACGGCACCCCACTCAGCTGACGCTCAACTGAGATGACTGACATGAATTCTCCTTGCACAGGGCAGCAGCGACCGGCTGAGCATGCGCCGCGCTGACGTCGGCACGCTAGCGCCGGATGCCGAGCTCGGCAATGAGGGTTCGATACCGTTCAATGTCCTGCGAACGCAGGTAGTTGAGCAGCCGACGGCGGCGCCCGATCATCATCATGAGCCCGCGCCGAGAGTGATGGTCGCCACGGTGCACTTTGAGGTGTTCCGTGAGGTGAGCGATACGCCCGGTGAGCAACGCAACCTGCACCTCAGGTGAGCCCGTGTCCGACTCGCTTCGCCGAAACCGTGCGATCGTCTCCGCCTTTGAACCCATCGGATGGTCACTGTCCCTTCGTTGTACCTGCCTGGACCCCCAGGCAACTCTGTGATGCTTCAGCCGACTCTAGCCTACCGCCCACGGACTCGCCTTCGCACCGACCCGGGTGCGCACGTCGAGCACATCGCGTCCCATCTGCTCGACGAGGCCCGAGGCGTCGTCGAAGACCCGCTGTTCGCGAATGCGAGAGTGGAACGCCACCTCGAGCGAGCGTCCGTACAGGTCGACGTCGACGTCGAGGAGGTGCACCTCGAGCAGTCGCGGCCCTCCGCACGGGTAGAAGGTTGGTCGAGAGCCGATGGAAATTGCAGCGAGATACCACTGCGCACCGACGTTCGCCCAGCCCGCGTAGACGCCGTCCGGCGGAGAGACGTACGAGCCTGAGGTGACGAGGTTCGCGGTCGGATAGCCAAGGGCTCGACCGCGCCCATCTCCCGACACCACAACGCCTTCGAGCGCAAAGGGCCGACCGAGCAGCTCCCTCGCCTCGTCGAGCGCCCCGCGGGCGATGCTCGCGCGAATACGGCTCGACGACACGGGGGTACCGCCCTCGTCGAGCAGGCGCTCGACCGTCACGGAGAATCCGAGCGAGCGACCAAGCCGAACGAGATCGCGAGCGGTGCCGGCCGCGCCACGGCCAAAGGTGAAGTTCTCACCGACGACGACGTGACGCGCGCCGAGCCGCGCGCCGAGCACGTCAACGACGAAGTCGTCGGGCAGCTGCGACGCCCGTTGCGCATCGAAGTTGAGCAGGTACAGGACGCCGACGCCCTCAGCCTCGAGAACCCGCTCACGTTGCCGCGGAGATGTCAGCAGCGGTGGAACCCGTGCCGGCGCGAGCACTCGAAGAGGGTGTCGATCGAAGCTCACGACTACCGACACCCGACGCTCCTCGCGCGCACGGGCGCAGGCACGACGAATGAGCCGCAGGTGTCCAGGGTGCAGACCATCGAACGTGCCGATGGTCACCACGGTGCCACCGAGAGCGAACCCCGGGTCGTCGAGCTCACGAACGACGATCACCGCGAGAGCTCCTCAGCTGCCACGACGACGACGCGAGGCACGAGTCGGCCCTCAGCCACGAGCGCAACACCGAGTGCGGTCCCCGCTGACACCACGAGCACCTCGCGCTCACCAATCGATCCATGCGCGCCACCGAGCTCGCGCGGAGCGCGCACGACCCCGCCGTGGACGAACGCCGAGGCCTCGGCGGGATCCTCGAGGTGAACGACCCCAAGTCCAAGAGCGCGCTCGAGGGAGATGGGCTCGCTGACAGCGACCTGCTCCGGCGCTACAGCGTCGCGAAGGCTGAGGTGCCCGATCGACACGCGGCGTAGGGAAGCCACGGCAGCGCAGCAATCGAGGGCTGCCCCAAGGTCCTCGACGAACGAGCGCACGTACGTACCTGGACCGCACGCCACACGAAGGCTCACCGCCACCTTGTCCCCAACGGGCTCGAGGCCGGTCACCGCGACCTCGTCGATCGCTACGTACCGCCGCGCCAGCTCGAAGGCCTCGCCGCGTCGCGCCCTTCGGTAGGCCCGTTCCCCGTCCACCTTACGAGCGCTGTAGCGAGGTGGGCGCTGCGCGTAGCCGGGCACGAAACGGCGCGCCGCCGCCTCGAGCACCTCACGCTGAGGGACTGCGACGGCGTGCTCTCGACACGGCCGACCGAGCACGTCGCCCGTGTCGGTACAGAGCCCGAGCAGTGCCGTCACATCGTAGTGCTTGTGCTGACCTTCCACGAAGCGCAGGAGCCGTGTGTAGCGCCCTAGCCCGAGGACGAGAAGACCACTCGCGAGGGGGTCCAGCGTGCCCGCGTGGCCGACCCGACGCTGCCCGACGAGTCTCCGCACGCGAGCAACCACGTCGTGTGACGTCGGACCACTCGGCTTGTCAACGAGGAAGATCCCGTCCACCCCCGCGCTCCTCCTGCACGCGCCGCAAGACGGCCTCCACCTCCTCGGCTGCAGCGAGCTGCTCGTCGACACCGAAACGCAGCAGCGGGACGCGCTTGAGCCGGACCTGGCGCCCGATCGCGCGCTGGAGCTCTGAGCGCACGTCCTCGAGCGCCGCCAGCGCGTCCTCGCTCGCAGAACCGACGAGCACCGCCGCGTGCCGAAGGTCGGCGCTCACCTCGACGTGCGTGACCGTCACGAGCTCGAGCCGCTCGTCACGATCCACCAAGCGCTCGAGTGCCTCTGCGACCACCTCGTGCACCACCGCCGCGACACGCTCGGTCCGGTCGTAGGGGTGCGCCGTGCGCCGCACCACTGCTACCCCCTTGGGATCTCACGAAGCTCGTAGGCCTCGATCACATCGCCTGCGTGCAGGTCCTGGAAGTCAGACAGACCTACGCCGCACTCGTAGCCCGCCTGGACCTCCCGCACGTCGTCCTTGAAGCGGCGCAACGACGAGATGCTCCCCTTCCACAGCACGACACCGTCCCGCAGGAACCGCACTCGACCTCCACGAGTGAGCGTTCCGCTCCTGACGTAGCAGCCAGCGACGGCCCCCACCCGCGGAATGCGGAACACTTCTCGCACCTCGGCTTCGCCTACCACAACCTCTTCGAACTCCGGTTTGAGCATGCCGACGATCGCGGCCTCGATGTCTTCAAGCACCTGGTAGATGATCTCGTAGGTTCGTATCTCGACGTGCCGCGCCTCGGCCGCTTCTCGCGCTCGGCGATCCGGTCGCACGTTGAATCCGATCACGAGGGCGTGGGATGCAGCCGCGAGCGTCACGTCGTTCTCCGTGATACCCCCCACAGCCTTGTGGATGATCTCGAGTCGCACCTCATCGCGCGACAGCTTGCCGAGCGCGTCCGAGAGTGCCTCGAGGCTCCCCTGCACGTCCGCCTTGACGATCAGGTTCAGCGTGGGCACCTCGCCCTGCTGAATCTGCTCGAAGATGTCCTCGAGCCGCACTCCCTGGGCGCCCACAGCACGGTTCGCATTCGCCGCCAGGCGGAGGCGTTGCTCGCGTGCCTCTGCGATCTCACGAGCGTGGGAGATCTCAGCCGTCACGCGAAACTGGTCGCCCGCGCTCGGCACTTCGGAGAACCCGAGTACCTGCACCGGCATCGACGGCTCAGCGCTGGTCACCTTGTCACCGCGATCGTTGATGAGCGCTTTGGCTTTACCCCAGGCCTGACCCGCAACGACCGGGTCACCAACGCGCAGCGTGCCGCCCTGCACGAGCACCGTCGCAACCGGGCCACGGCCAACGTCGAGGTGACCCTCGAGTACGACGCCACGTGCTCGACCCGTAGGATTGGCACGCAGCTCGAGGACCTCAGCGAGCACGAGCACCTGCTCGAGCAGCTCGTCAATACCAAGACCCTGAAGCGCAGAGATCTGCACCGTGATCGTGTCGCCACCCCACACCTCGGGCACGAGTCCGTGCTCGGAGAGCTGTTGCATCACTCGGTTGGGATCAGCGTCAGGGCGGTCGATCTTGTTGATCGCGACTACGATCGGCACACCGGCCGCTTTGGCGTGGTTGATCGCTTCGACGGTCTGAGGCATGACGCCGTCGTCAGCAGCGACGACCAAGATCACGATGTCGGTGACCTTTGCCCCTCGAGCACGCATCGCGGTAAACGCCTCGTGCCCCGGGGTGTCGATAAAGGTGATCTTGCCGCCTGGTACATCAACCTGGTAGGCACCGATGTGCTGGGTGATCCCTCCCGCCTCGCCCGCAACCACATTGGTGTGGCGAATGCGGTCGAGGAGCAGCGTCTTGCCGTGGTCGACGTGGCCCATGACCGTCACGACCGGCGCTCGCGTCACCTCGGCATCTGGGTCGAGCGTCTCGTCCACCTCGAGGTACTTCGCCGCGAGCTGCGCTTCTTGCTCCTGGCCGGGGTCAACGAGTCGAACCTTGGCGCCCAGCTCAGCGGCGAAGAGCTCGATCATCTCGTCGGAGAGGCTCTGGGTGGCCGTCACCATCTCGCCTTGCATGAGCAAGAAGCGCACCATCTCTCCAGGAGAGCGATTGAGCTTGGGCGCTACCTCTTGCGCCGTTGATCCGCGCTCGATGATGACCTCGTAGTCCGGTACCGGCTCGTTTGAGGGCACGTACGTCGTGGCACGGGTCGGCTCGAGCTCCTCGAACTCCTTACGAGACACGCGGCGTCGACTCTTGTTCGGACGCACCCCACGACCGCGTCCTCCCGCAGGCCGACCCGCGCCGAACCCAACCCCTCCACCGAAGCGACCCACCGCTCCGGGAGTCCTCGCTGGCGGTCGAAACCCGCCCCCGATACCGCCCGGACGCCCCACACCGCTCACCGGACGCTGCCCACCTCGCGACCCGGCTCCCGCGGGTCGACCCGCACCGTCGCGCCCAAGCCGGCCCCGACCCTCGCGAGGTCCAACCGGACGCGGAGGTGGCGGGATGGGCTTGCCCGAGGGGGAGAGTGGCCGACCACCCGGGGGTGGCGGGATGGGCTTGCCCGAGGGGGAGAGTGGAACTTGTCGGCGAGGAGCGCCGGTCTCGCTACTGCGGCCAGCGTTCTCGATCGCGGCCTGCTCTGCCTCCTCGCGACGGGCAGCTTCCGCTGCGATCACGGCCGCGAGGTCGGGGCGCGGCGCTGTCGACGTCTCAGCGACCTCTCGCGACTCCTCACGCGCCTCACTCGCGACGGGCTCCGCGACGGCAGGCTCGCGTTGCGCTTCCGCGGAGGTGGCTCCCTGCTCGGCAAAGATACCGAGGTGATCCCGTTGCGCCCGACGGCGAATGCGATCTGCGTGCGCCTCCTCAATGCTTGAGGAGTGGTTCTTGACGTCGACCCCGAGCGCCAAGCACAGGTCGAGGGCCTCCTTGTTCGAGAGCCCTAGCTCCTTCGCGATTTCGTAAACTCTGAGCTTCCGCGCCAACTGCTGACCCTTGCCTCCGACTTGCAGCGGACCGCTGCCCACTGACGACTTCCTACGCCTCTCCGGCTCACTCGAAGCCTAGGCGCTCGCTCCGTCCCTCCCAGCGATCGCGAGAGCCCAAGCACGCCTCGCCGCTTCGTCGAACCCCCCGGCGGGCACAGCTGTAGCGCGCAACGCTCGCTGGAGGCGTCCACGGGCGAGCGCACGGTCGAGGCAGCGGGGATCCGGGCACAGCCACGCGCCCCGACCAGCACCCCGGCCGCCGTAGAGCTCCCTGCCGTCATACCCAATCCGCACGAGGGCGCTCGCCGGCTGCCGTTGCCGACACCCCACGCAGGTACGCTCTGGTATGCCTACGACTCACCCCCTTGCAGCTGGCTCTGAGCACGGATCTCGAGGTGCAGACCGGTGAGCCTCGCTGCGAGCCGCGCGTTCTGCCCCTCACGACCAATCGCGAGAGACAGCTGATCGTCAGGCACGACGACGAGCGCGCGGCGACCCTCGACAACCGCAGACATCGCCCGGGCGGGGACGATCGCCCGCTCCGCGAACTCGGCGAGATCCTCCGTGAAGGGCACGATGTCGACCTTCTCGCCGAGCAGTTCGTTGACCACCGTGTGAACTCGAGCGCCTCGAGCACCCACGCAGGCCCCCACTGGGTCCACCGCACGGTCGTTCGACCACACCGCGATCTTCGTTCGGTGGCCGGGATCCCGCGCGATCGCTTTGATCTCGACCACACCGCTGGCGATCTCAGGCACCTCAACTTCGAAGAGCCGCTTGACGAGGCCGGGGTGGGTACGCGACACGACGATCTGTGGTCCCTTGAGGGAGCGACGCACCTCGACGATGTAGGCCTTGAGTCGCTGGTTGACGCTGTAGCGCTCGGTCGGCGGGCTCTCTGAGTGCGGCATGATCGCCTCGATCTTGCCAAGGTCGAGCAGCGTGAAGCGGTTGTCAACCTGTGAGACGATGCCGGTGACCACGTCGCCCTCGCGACCCGCGTACTCGTCGAACTTCTGCTCGCGCTCAGCCTCCCGGATCTTCTGCAGCATGACCTGCTTCGCCGCTTGGGCCGCGATACGCCCGAAGTCGCGGGGCGTATCCTCCCACTCTCGGACAACGTTGCCCTCAGCGTCGAGCTCTTGACAGATCACACGGATGGTCCCAGTCGAGGGGTCAATCTCCACATAGGCCTCTTCCGCTGCACCAGGCCGACGCTTGTACGCGGCTGCGAGAGCGTTCGCTAGCGACTCGAGCAGCGTGGCAACCGAGAGGCCCTTCTCCCGAGCTATGACTTCTAGCGCGTCCATTACTTCAGGGTTCTCAACCGCCATGGCTCCTCCCACTGCTGCCACGGGCACCCCATCCCGTCGTCCGTCGCCTTGGCGAGTGCCCTCGACCCGGCGACGCCTCTCCGACGAGCGCCTCCATCGGGCCCCTCGTGCCTCGACGCCCACGTATCACGACGTCCGCAAGCCTCCCGACCACCCGCGCGGGCTCGGTACCGCGCTCTCTACGACGCCCACCACACGCCGGGCGTGGTGCTGGCGACCGCGGCGCTCCCTGCGCGCTCGGGCGAGCGCCTTCACGCTGCCCGCCCGTGGCCATGCCTCCTCCCCTCACGCCCAGGGCCGCAGGTGACAAAAAACGTGGGCCAAAGCCCACGTCACCCCGGCTCCTTGAGCAAGCCGCAAGCGAGTATAGCGTCAGCCCTGACGGTGAGCGATGCGTCCGGCCTGCTCCTCGATTGAGTTCGCGACGTCAGCTAGTGCCACCGTCACGACGTGGCCTTCGAGCCGGTTGCGCACCTCCACCTGATCGTTCGCAAGGGACCGTTGACCTACGATGACCCAGAGTGGCGCCCCAATCAGCTCCTGGTCAGACGCCGCAACACCGAAGCTCACGCGCCGATCCTCGAGGATGACGCGCTTGCCAAGGCGCTCGAGCTCCTCGGCGATGGCGGTCGCGACGGACACCACGCGCTCCTCGCGTCCAGCGGGCATGACCGCGACCTGGAACGGCGCGACCTCGAGGGGCCAGGCGATGCCGTTGTCACGGCGGTACTCCTCTGCGATCACAGCTACGAGCCGACTGACCCCAATGCCGTAGCACCCCATCCAGTACGGGCGCGGCTGCCCGTCGTCGTCGACGAACGTACCCCGCTGCACTCTGGCTGAGTACGTCGTCGCAAGCTGAAAGGTGTGGCCGACTTCGACGGCGCGAACGAGCGCGAGCGGCGACTGACACCGAGGGCAAGGATCGCCGTCTTGGACTTCGATGAGGTCCCGCCACTCGTCGACGTCGAAGTCCACGCCGAGGCGGACCCCGACGACGTGCTCTCCCTCGACGTTGTTCCCGGTGGCCCACCAGCTGCGCTCTCGGATCGAAGGATCCGCGACGATCCTCACTCCTGCCTCGCGCATGCCGCGCGGTCCAACGTAACCTCGAACGAAGGGGCCGCTCGGCGAGAAGGCCTCGTCGCCAGCGAGCTCCCAACCCTTAGGCAGTCGAACCACCCGCTCGCCAGGAACGAGAGCGAGGGTGTAGCCCCCCTCGGGAGTTGATACGACCAAGCACTTGAGCATTGCGTGGTCATCGACGGGGGCGCCCGCCCGCACGAGCGCAGCGATCGCGTCGCGAACTCCTGGGGCCCCCGGAGTTTGGTAGACGGTTGGCTCTCCGACGTCGCCACAGGGCATGAGGGGACCCGACCCCCGCCGAGCTGCCTCGACGTTCGCCCGGTACCCACACACCCGGCACGACGCGAAGTGATCTTCACCGATGGCGGAGGGCACCATGAACTCGTGGTTGACGTCACCGCCGATGGATCCTGCGTCCGCCTCGACGGGTACCGCACCAAGACCGAGGCGCTCGTAGATTCGCAGGTACGCGTCGTACACCCGGTCGTAGGAGCTCCGCATGCGCTCGCGATCGCGATCGAAGGTGTAGCCGTCGGCG
>SIRY01000054.1 GCA_004366215.1 Actinomycetota bacterium
ACGAGCTCGTCAAGCCTGGAGGGCGGCTCGTCATCATCGGCCACCACATCGCGGGCTGTGGCATCGCGGGTCCGAGCGACCCGGATCGGCTCCTCTCTGAGGAGGAGGTGCGAGCGACGTTCGCTCCAGACGAGGTCGAGCTCCTCGAGGTAGTCGAGGAGCGGGGCGATCACGGCCACGTGGCCCCGTCGCTCATCGCGGTCGTGCGACGTCAGCGCAGCGCCCCGGTGCCCTGAGACTCGATGGGCCCGTCGAGGAGCGCCGTCCGGAGTCGGCGAAGCGCCTCGCTCAGCACGTCGGGCTGTCGTGCAAAGCTCCAACGGATGAGCTTCGGTGCGCGCGCGGGGTCTGCGTAGAAGGGTTCGACCGGGATCGTCACCACGCCGGCCGTGTGGGCGAGGGCGAGGGCAGCCTCGTGTGAGGTCTCCGCGCGAAGGAGTCCAAAGTCGCTGAGAACGAAGTATCCCGCCTGCGACGGTACGACGTGAAAGCCGAGATCCTCAAGCCCCCGGACGAGGAGCTCGCGCTGGCGGCGCAGCGGCTCGCGCACGAGTGGGGCGAGCGCATCGATGTCGTCGAGAGCGTCGGCGACCGCGAGTTGCAGCGGCGTGGCTCCCGCGTAGGTCAGGTACTGCACCTGGGAGCGAACCTCGCGAACGAGCTGTTCGGGCCCGAGCGCCCAGCCAACCTTCCACCCGGTCAGGCCGAAGGTCTTGGCGGCCGACGAGACGACGAGCGTGCGCTCCCACATGCCGGGTACCGACCCAAGCGAGCGGTGCTCACCGTCGTAGACCAGGAACTCGTAGACCTCGTCGGAGAGCACCCGCAGATCAGAGCGGGTCGCGACGTCTGCAATGGTGTTGAGCGCGGCCGTGCCGAGGATCGCACCGCTTGGGTTGTGCGGTGAGTTGACGACGATGAGCCTCGTCCGTGGCGTGACCGCCGCCTCGAGCGCGGCGCGGTCGCCCTCGAGCAGTGTGCCGAGGTCGACGCCGACGGGTCGGGCTCCTGCAGCGCGGATCGCGGCGAGGTACGCGTCGTAGGCAGGCTCGAGCACGACCGCCTCGTCGCCGGGATCGAGCCACGCTAGGCAGGCCGCGGCGATCGCCTCGGTAGCGCCCGAGGTGATCGTGACGTTGCGGTCGGGGTCGAGGGTGCGCCCGAATCGAGCTCCCCAGAGCGAGGCAACCTGGCGGCGCAGCGGCTCGACGCCTCCCGGGGGCGCGTACTGATTCGAACCGGCACGCAGCGCACGGACAGCTGCTTCGATGGCACGGGAGGGGCCGTGGGTGTCAGGGAAACCTTGTCCGAGATTGACCGCATCGAGCTCGCGGGCAAGGCGAGACATCGACGCGAAGATCGTCTCGCCAGCGCCACGCGCCCGCTCGCTCGCAGGGTACACGCACCGAGTCTAGGAACCTCTCTAGCCGCGACTGCGGCCGAGCTTGACAGAGATACTAGCACAACGCTAGCATCGATGGCATGCGCACGCGGACTACGGCTCACGTGATCGGTGCCCTCGCCTGCGCTGCGGTGCTCGCGTCGTGCGGGTCGTCAGCGGCTCAGCACCAGGAGGCTGGTGCGTCGCAGGTCGCAGACGTCGCCTACGCGGGATCGCTGCAGTACATCAACGAGCAGGTTGTCGGCCCTGGATTCACGAAGGCGACGGGCTATGGCTACGAGGGCAGGGGAGGTGGCGCCTTCGGCGTAGCCCACGAGATCGCCGCTGGGGAGATCAGCCCGAACGTCTTCGAGGCCATCGGACCAGGGCCGATCGAGGAGCTCGAGCCTCGGTTCACCTCCTGGTACGTGACGATCGCAGCGAGCCCCATCGTGCTCGCGTACAACCCAGCGACCCCCTTCGCTTCGACCTTCGCGGCGATCGCGAGCGGTCGAGAGCCGTTCACCGACCTCTTCTCGGTGCTCGAGCGCCCAGGATTCCTGCTCGGCCGGACGGACCCCAACACTGATCCGCAGGGTCAGGCCTTCTACGAGATGGTCGAGCTCGCCACGGTGCGCTACCACCTGCCCGCCTCGACCCCGAGCACCGTGCTCGGGCCGCTCGACAACCCAGCGCAGGTGTTTCCCGAAACCGCACTCGAGGCACGTCTCGAGAGTGGTCAGCTCGACGCAGCGAGCGCCTTCCGCTCTGAGGCGGTCCAGCTCCACCTTCCCTACGTGCCCCTGCCGACGGCGATCGACTTCGGTGATCCCGCCGAGGCGCAGGCGTACGCAGCGGCGTCGCTGCGCCTCGCGAGTGGGCAGGTCGTCCATGGGCACCCGCTCACGGTGACGATCACAGAGATTGGCCACCACGACGCGCGTGCCGCGCTCAGCTTCATCACCTACCTGCTGAGCCCGAGAGGGCGCCGGGAGCTTGCCCAGGGTGGCTACACGCTCCTTCGTCCTACCATCGTCGGATCGGGAGTGCCGCGTGCTGTCCGCGCTGCCGTCGCGGGCGCCTGAGCTGCCGCCACGAGGCGTACGCCGACCCAGCCTGCTGGGTGTGGTGGGGCTACTCGTCGGGCTTGCGAGTTGGGTCGTGATCCTCGCCCCGGTCATCACCCTCCTCATCGAGCTCCGCGTCGGCGCCATCCTCGCTGCGCTCCGGGCTCCCGGTGCGCTCGACCCGGCAGGTACATCGCTCGCGGCGTCAGCCATCGCGCTCGCGAGCGTGGTCGTCCTCGGGACGCCGCTCGCCCTCGTCATCGCACACCACCGCGGATGGCTCGCACGGCTGCTCGAGGCGGGGCTGCTCATCTCGCTGCTGCTGCCCCCACTCGTCGTTGGACTCCTGCTCGTGTTCATGATCGGGCCCCTGACGCCCCTTGGGCAGCTCCTTGGTCACCTTGGCCTCTCAGCTACCAACACCTTCCTTGCCCTCGTCATCGCCGAGGTCTACGAGGCGGTGCCGTACTACGTGCTCGCGGCGGCTGCGGCCTTTGGAGCCGTCGATCCAGAGCTCGAGCTCCAAGCGCGACTCCTCGGTGAGAGCCCGCTTCGTGCCTGGCGACGGGTCGTTGTTCCGAACGTCGCTGGCGAGCTCGCGGCGGCGCTCTCCATCGCGTGGGCCCGCGCCATCGGTGCCTTCGGCGCCGTCGTCATCATCGCTTACCACCCCTACGGCTTGCCGATGCAGGTCTGGGTCACGCTCAACGAGATCGGGCTTGCTCGTGCCCTGCCCTACGCACTCGTCTTGCTCGTCGTCGCCTTGCCGTTCCCAGCGCTCGCCTACGCTCGGAGCCGACATGCTGCACGCTGAGGTGGGCATCAGGCGAGGGTCACTGCAGCTGCGCGCTGCCTTCGAGGTTCCCGAGGGGACAGTCCTCGGTGTGTTCGGCCCTTCAGGGGCCGGCAAGACGACGCTGCTCGGCGCCATCGCGGGCTTCATCGACCTTGACGATGGGGAGATTCGCGTCGATGGCGTGACGCTCTCAACCCCCGGCCACACGGTACCGCTCGAGCGGCGGGGGGTCGGGCTCGTGCGCCAACGTCCGGCGCTCTTTGGCCACCTGAGCGTGCGTGGGAACGTTGGCTTCGCCCCTCGCTCGACCGAGCAGGAGGTCGCAGCTCTCCTCGAGCGCTTCGGGCTCACGGAGCTCGCCCACCGGCGTCCTCGCGAGCTCTCGGGCGGCGAGGCTCAGCGGGTTGCCATCGCGCGAGCACTCGCCGCCCACCCTCGCGTGCTGCTCTTCGACGAGCCCATGACCGGACTCGACCACGGTTTGGTCGACGAGGTTGCTCGCGCGATCCGCGAAGCAGCGAGGACCTGCTGCGTCGTCCTCGTCGAACACGACTTCGCGCTCCTTGCGCGCCTCGCCGACTCGATCCTCGTGCTCGACCGAGGTCGCCAACTCCAGCTTGCGTCGAGCGCGCTGCTGCAGCGCGCGCCTTCCTCGGAGCGGGTCGCCTCGCTACTCGGCATGGTCGGACCGTTGGTACGAGGGCGGAGTCGGTGGTGGTGTTGGCCTGAGAAGATCCGCTTCGCGTGCGCGTCGTCGCAGGGCCCGAACGCTGAGGGGGTGATCGTTGGAGAGCCACGCTTCGTGAGGGGACGCTTTGAGCACCGCGTCGTGGTGGGGGAGGTCGGAACGCTCTCGCTCGCGGCCCAGTCACCGTGGCCACCAGGCCCTGTGCGCCTCGAGCTCGAGGACCCGGTCGCGATCGAGGAGGGGTGCGAGGAGATCGCCGGCACCCACGAGCGGTCCGAGGCAGCCCAGAGCACCGAGGTCGGAGCGTGAGCGAGCGGCTGCGCCGCCTCCGGCGCCTCCGCGGGCTCTCGCAGCTCGAGGTGGCGGCTGCGGTTGGGGTGTCCCGTCAGGCGATCGCGGGGATCGAGGCAGGCGCGTTCGAGCCCTCGCTCGGCGTCGCGCTCGCGCTGGCACGGCTCTTTGGCGTGAGCGTCGAGGCGCTCTTTGGCGACGCTGATGCCGACACCGACAGGAGCGTGGAGCTCGTCGAGCCTGCTGAGCTCGGGACTCGCCTCGAGCTCGTCGTGGTGGCTGACCACGTCGTCGGCGTTCCCCGCAGCGGCGAGGCGGGGCTTGGGGTTGGCTTTCACCCGGCGACGGCCCGCCTCGTCGGGGCGGCACTCGCGCGTGGTCGCGAGCCTGAGCGCCGCGCTCTCGTCGTCGCCGGGTGTGACCCCGGCCTCGCGTTGCTCGCGCCCCCTCTCGCTCGTCGCGCGCGGCCGCTCGAGCTCGTCTGGTGGCCAGCCCCCTCGTCGGTTGCCCTCGCAGCCCTCGAGCGGGGGCTCGTGCACGTGGCTGGGTTCCACGTTCCGCTCGACGAGCAGGGAAGGTGGTCGCTACCGGGGCTACCAGACTGGGTCGAGGTGCGCAGTTTCGCCGGTTGGCGTGAGGGCTTGCTCACCCGCGACCACAGCCCGCGGTCAGCGCACGCGCTCCGTCGCTGGCGCCTCGCGAACCGTCAGCTAGGAGCAGAGGCACGCACGCTGCTCGAGTCGTGGCTGCGAGGCGAGGGCGTCGAGCCGGCGGAGCTCACCGGGTGGGACTCGCAGGTAGGTTCGCACCTCATGGTCGCGCAGGCGGTCGCAGCGGGAGTCGCAGACGTCGGCGTTGCCCTCGAGCCGGCGGCGATCGAGTTCGGTCTGCGATTTACGCCACTCGCTCGCGAGCAGTTCTTCCTCGCCATGCCCCGCGACGTCGTCTCGGCAGACGAGGAGCTTCGGCTTGCGTTTGAAGAGCTGCTCAGCGAGGACGAGCTGCGTCGTGCGCTCTCGTCGCTCGGCGGCTACGTCGGCCTCGACGACCTCGGGGCCATCGTGAGGCCCTAGGCAGAGGCTGACCCGATTCGTCCATGCGCGTCAGCGGTGCCTAGACTAAGTCCATGAGCGCATCGAGCGAAGCTACGCGTCACGGGGTGAACGCCCCAACCCCCGCGAACGGCGTACGCTGTCCCGGTGTCGCCACGCGGGTCGCAGGCACGTGTCCTGTGGCGCGAGAGGCGGAGGGCCGTCTTGACCGGCTGGCGCGGCGTGTCCTTCGGATCCCGGCGGCGTCGGCGACCAGCGAGCAGCAGCAAGACGCCGAGCGACTGTTCTCGGTCGCCATGATCCTCTCGGGGCTGCGCTGCACGCTGAGCTACGTGATCATTCCCTTCCTCTTGCCGGCCCTCGGACTTGGGGCAGTGGCGGGGCTCGGGCCAGAGATCGGCATACCCGTCGGGGTGCTCGCTCTCATCTTCGACGTGCGAGGCATACGGCGCTTCCACCGGGCGCAGCATCGGTGGAGGTGGCAGATGACCGTGATCTACCTCGCCGTGATCGGGCTCGTCTCGTACCTCGTCATCCAGGACGTCGTCGCGCTCGTGCGCTGAGCAGCGCGGCCGCGCCGCGAGTGAAGGCTCAACGGGGCTGGAGGACGATGACGGCGACGCCGATCCCGACGACGGCGCCGTAGAGGACGCGTCGCCGAGCGTCCGCGTCGCCGAGTGCAGCTCCGAGCACTGTGGCGATGACGACGCTCGTCTCGCGGAGTGCAGAGACGACGGCGAGCGGTGCTTGCCGTTGCGCCCACAGCACCGCCGCGTACGTCGCGTACGACAGGAGCCCAGCGAGAGCTCCGAGGGCCACGGTGCGGCGGTCCCAACGAGAGCGGTAGGTTCGTGCCACCTCGATCACCGTGACGGCACCGCCCTCGAGCGCGAAGAGGAGTGCTGCGTAGCGGAGCGGATCAGGGCTGTGGCGGACGCCGAGGCCGTCTGCGAGGGAGTAGCACGCGATCGTGACTCCGGTTGCGAGCGCGAGCACGACGGCGCGGCGGCTCTGCGCTGTGCGGGGTCGCGCGAGCGCGATGATGCCGAGGGCGACGAGGAGTACGCCGCTGAGCGTTGGTGCTGAGAGCGTCTCGTGACCGACGGCGAAGGCCCCGAGGGCTACGAGTAGCGGCGCGGTGCCACGAGCGAGCGGATAGACCTGGGAGAGGTCCCCGAGTGCGAGCGAGGACCCAAGGAGCAGGTTGTAGGCGACGTGGACGCACGCAGACCCCACTGCGAACGCGATCGCCGTCGCGGGCGGCGGGCCGATGACGGCCAGCGACGCGAGACCGACGAGGCAGACGACGGCGTTGATGGTGGTGACGGCCCGCTTGGGATCGGGAGCCAGCTTCGCGAGTGCGTTCCAACCTGCGTGTCCTGCAGCAGCCGCGAGGACCACTAGCGCAACGAGCACGAACGGCTCCTTCCCAGTCGGTGCACCTGCAACGATCTTCCCGCTAGACTGGGAGCGTGGCGCTCCCAGCGGTCTACCTCGGTCACGGTGCTCCGCCACTCCTCGACGACGCTCGGTGGGTTGCGCAGCTCGCGCAGCTCGCGAGCGAGCTTGGCCGACCGAGCTCGATCCTCATGGTCTCTGCGCACTGGGAGGCTCGGCCAGTTGCGATCTCGTCGGTCCGTGGCGCGCCGCTGATCTACGACTTCTGGGGCTTCCCCGAGCGCTACTACCAGCTTCGCTACCCAGCGGTCGGCTCGGCGACGCTCGCCCAGCTCGTCGAGGAGCACCTCGGCGTTGCCGGGTACGAGGTGGTTCGAGACGAGGGTCGAGGTCTCGATCACGGCGCGTGGGTCCCGCTGCTCGCCATGTACCCAGATGCGAGCGTACCGGTGCTGCAGCTCTCGCTCCCCACGCTTCAACCGGAAGCACTCTATGCCATCGGAGCGGCGCTCGCCCCGCTGCGCGAGGCTGGGGTGCTCATCGTTGGAAGCGGCTTCTTCACGCACAACCTCCACGCGCTCGGGTGGGCGAGGACACCTGATGGACCAGTGCCGTCGTGGTCAGCGGAGTTCGACGCGTGGGGCGCTGAGGTGCTCGAGCGAGGCGACCTTGACGCTCTGTTCGACTTCGAGCATCGTGCGCCGGCGGCGCGCCTCGCGCACCCTCGGACCGAGCACTTCGCGCCGCTCTTCGTCACGCTCGGTGCTTCATGGGGCGAGTCGCTCGCAACGCCGATCGACGGCTTCTGGTTCGGCCTCTCAAAGCGCACCATCGTGCTCGGCATGCCCTCGGCTGAGCACGTGCGACCCTCGTAGGCCTCGCCTAGGCTAGCCTGCCGTGGCAGTCATGGCTCGAGGGCTCATCGCCCTCGTCGGGGCGCTCGTCGGCCTTCAGTCTCCAGGTCAAGAGCACGTCGCTGCGCTCGTGGACCGGAGCGTGCACCAGCTCGTCGGAACGCCGCCCGCGTGCCGCTGGCGGGTGAGCGCCCCAGCGTCAGGCGCTGCCGAGGCGCTCGATCGCCTCATCGGTCGTGTGGAGAACCGCCTGAGGGCGCCGAGCGCGATCTGCGTCAGCGGGGTGTTTCGGACGCCCATCGTGGTGTGGGGTAAGTGGAGCTCAGAGCCGCTGTGGCTCGTGCCCGAGCCGGGCAGGTCGGTAACGGTCGAGCCGGGCCGTCTCGTCGAGCGCGACGTCGCGCCCGGCGTCTCAGACGGCACCGTCGGCGCGATCGACGTGATCGGCTCGCGCGACGTCGTCGTGCAGGGGTTCCTCGCGGAGCGCGCCG